>JACPDY010000126.1 GCA_016183775.1 Bacteroidota bacterium | reverse complement strand
TGGATTATTGAAAGAACTTTTTCTTGGTTTGAAAACCAACGAAGATTGAGTAAAGATTTTGAATATTTGCTTGAAACAAGTGAGGCAATGATTCATTTTGCAGCTATAAAAATATTATTGAATAAATTTTAAACAGTTTCTTAGTGTTGTGGCAGCCTTTCACTTACCAGTGATCATTTAACTTTAGCGTGAAATTTCTCAAAAAGAACATGTAGATGGTTGTCCTCAATTTGTTTTTCAGCGTCGGCCATTACAATAAAATTTGTATAAAGCTCAGCCAATTCATCTTTGGAAACAGAATACCCGAGGGCTTCTAACCTGTGCTTAAGTGCGGCTCTTCCGCTTCTTGCAGTTAGCACGATCATGGATTTATCCACACCGACATCAACCGGGTTGATCACTTCATAGGTATCACGGTGTTTTAAAAATCCATCCTGGTGTATGCCCGAAGAATGTGCGAACGCATTTTTGCCGACGATAGCCTTGTTTGGTTGAACATTCATTCTCATTAACCTGGAAACCAGTTTACTTGTTGGATAAATCCTTTTGGAATTTATTCCGGTTGTTAACTGCAGGTCTTTATGACTTTGCAGGATCATCACCACTTCTTCAAGCGAAGTGTTGCCGGCCCTTTCGCCAATTCCATTGATCGTACACTCTATTTGTCTTGCACCATTCATCACCCCGGATATTGAATTGGCGGTAGCCAACCCAAGATCATTATGACAATGAACGGAGATGATGGCCTTGTCGATATTTTTTACATTATCCACCAGGTACTTGATCTTGGCACCATATTCGGTGGGCAGGCAATATCCGGTAGTGTCAGGAATATTTACAACTGTTGCTCCTGCGGCAATTACCTCTTCAATCATTTTTGCAAGGAATGGCAGATCAGCACGGCCGGCATCTTCTGCATAAAACTCTATATCTTCTACAAACTTTTTGGCATAACGTACTGCTTCAACTCCTTGCTTCAGTACCTCTGCACGCGATGAGCGGAATTTATGTTCAATATGAATATCAGAACTTCCAATCCCCGTATGGATCCTTTTTCTTTTAGCGAATTTCAATGATTCAACAGCACAATCGATATCTTCCTTTTTTGCGCGTGTTAAAGCACATATAACGGGTCTTGTAACCGCTTTTGAAATTTCAACGATCGATTTAAAATCGCCGGGACTTGAAATGGGAAATCCTGCTTCAATTATATCCACGCCAAGCTCTTCAAGTGCTTTGGCAACTTCAATTTTTTCGGTAGTATTCAGCTGGCAACCTGGAACCTGTTCTCCATCCCGCAGGGTGGTATCGAAAATTTGGACTTTATTTTTGTCGCTCATAGTTTAAAGATTAAAGGTGGTATTGATATAATGAGCAATAAAGGTAGTTCGGCCTCTTGCCTGCGACAAATTAAAAAAATACATTTATACGGTGTTCAAAGGCTATATTTATGTAAAAAGTTTAATTTTACGACGTTATATGTATTATAATTACGATGTCCAAACCGAGTTCCGACTACCTGTTTCAGCTCATTAAATCACTTTCCAAGAGTGAGAAACGCTCTTTTAAGCTGTATGTTGCCCGTATAAATAGTAGTGAAGAAAAAAAACACCTGCTTCTTTTCAACCTGCTTGACAAACAAAAAGTATATGATGAAATACAAATAATGAGCAGGGAAAAAGCGCTCAAGCCGGGACAGCTTTCGAACATGAAGGCCCACCTATACCAGCAGATACTACGGGTACTCAAATTGTCTAATTCGAACAATGTGATCGATATGCAGATCCGCGATATGATCGATTATGCCCAGTTGCTTTTTAACAAATGTCTGTACAAGCAGTGTGTAAAAATGATCGACAAGGCAAAAAAAGTTGCTGTCGAAAGCGACCGGTCCATTCTGCTGATGGATTTGTTGGAACTGGAGAAAAATGTAGTGAGTCAAACCATTGAAAGTAATAATGTGAGCCGTGTTAACGTGATTGTAAATGAGACAGAACATGTGGCGGAAAGCATTAAAAACATTAATATTTTTTCTAACCTGAGTATTAAATTGAATTCTTATTATTCCAGCATGGGTTTTATACGGAATAAGAAGGATTTTGATGCTGTGCAAAATTTTTTTCATTCCAGTTTGCCTGCGTACAAGGAGAAGGAACTTTCATTTCACGAAAAACTTTACCTCTATTTTTCTTATGTGGGATATTATTTTTTCATCCAGGATTTTAAAACCGGGTACCAGTATGCAAAAAAATGGGTGTATCTATTCGATGAAACCCCCGAAATGATTAGTCCCAAGCTGGAGATGTATATTAAAGGAATTAACAACCTCATGGTGGCGCAGTTTAAGCTTTTAAAGCACCAGGAGTTTGCTGAAATGAATAAACGATTGCAGGCCATCCCTGACATTCCGAGGGTTAAAATAACCGATCACGTGAGAATGATACTTTTTAAATATTCGTACGTGAATGCGATCAACCTGTATTATATGCGCGGTGATTTTAAAGGAGGTATTTCCCTTGTATCAGGCCTGGAAGAAGGGCTTGAAAAATTTATGTTAAGACTCAATAAACATTCCCTTATTATTTTTTATTATAAGATCGCCTGCCTTTATTTTGGAAATGATAATTACAAGAAAGCCCTGATATGGTTGAATAAGATCATCAATAGTAAGGACGTGGATCTTCGGCAGGATATTCACTCTTTTTCGAGAATATTGAATCTCATTTCCCACTATGAATTAGGACATGGAGAGTTGGTTGAATACCAGATCAAATCTACTTACCGTTTTCTTTTGAAGAGAGGCAACCTCGGAAAATTTCAGAAGATCATCCTTGGTTTTCTGAAAAAACTTACCTATAAAACCGCCAATGAAAGGGCGCTGATCATGGCATTCAGGAATTTGAAAAGAGAATTATTGCCTCTTGTAACCAGTCCTTACGATAAAAAAGCGTTCATCTATTTTGATATTATTTCCTGGCTGGAAAGTAAAATTGAAAAAAGGCCGGTACAGGAAATTATTAGGGAGAAGGTTCGGGTCAAATTAAAAAAACTCTGACAGGGGTTTAAACTCTGTCAGAGTTATGCTTAGCACAAACTATACCCGCAGCTTTTACACTTCAGGCACCCTTCTTCATAAATCAATCCATCAGTATCTCCACATGATGGACATTGGCGGTCAGCAGGCACTGCACCATCTTTCACATAACGTTTTAATGCACGTGTTACCCCGCTTTTCCAGGTGTTAATATTATCGCTGTATAGTTTTAAATTCTCTACAAGATCAATTACCTGCGTCAATGGCATTCCGTGTCGCAATACGCCCGAGATCAATTTGGCATAATTCCAATACTCCTGGTTAAATGCCCGTGATAACCCTTCAACGGTTTTTGTCTGACCGTTTTCGTCGGTATAATTGAAATCATATCTGGAAACGGAGCCCGATTTATGTTTTACTACCCAACCTTTTTCAATAGTTGCCGGAATAAAGAACTGACCATCCTCTTTGCCGGTAAATATTTCATAAGGCCTCTCGTTCATAAGACCTACAACAGCTACCCATTGTTCATCAAAGTTTGTAAAACGAACAACTTCCGACTCCAATATTTTTGGCCGCGCAGGAGTTTCAACAATGCCGGCTCTTTGGCTTTCAGCTATCAAAACTCCTGATCTTGCGCCATCACGATAAACAGTAATGCCTTTTAATCCGCGTTTCCATGCTTCCATATAAATTGCCCCGACCTGTTCGATGCTTACATTTGAAGGCAGGTTGATGGTAGAACTGATGGAATGCGTAACATATTTTTGTACCACAGCTTGTAATTCAATGCGTCTTACCCAATCTATTTCAGATGCCGTTGAGCCATGGTAGGGGCTTTTGGAAATATCTGTTTGCCCGCTTATTTCCATCCATTGTTTTAGTTTTGGATGATAAACAGTAAATTCCTGCCACGCATCACCCAACTGGTCAACAAAGTCAACTTTTGTGTTTTTATCATTTGCGTTTATTTTTCTTCGTCGTTTATACGATAACATATAAACAGGTTCAATACCTGAAGAAGTTTGGGTGAGAATGCTCAAACTGCCTGTGGGCGCTACAGTGCTTATGGAAATATTCCTTCGGCCATACTTTAGCAGACGTTTGTACACATGAGGCAATTCTTTTTTCAACATTTGAACAAATCTGGATTTGCTTTCTATTCTGGGGTCAAAGGCTTTAAATTTACCACGTTCAATAGCTAAGTCAATTGAACTTTCGAATTCAGCTTCACATTTGGTCTTCATGATCTTCTCGACTTCTATCAACACTTTTTTTGAATCAAATGAGTGTCCCAGTGCGGCTATCGCATCGCCCAGCGCGGTAAAGCCGAGACCTGTCCTTCTACCTTTTTTGCCTGTTTCATAAAGCAGTTTCCAGGTTTGCAATTCAATTTGTTTAATATATGTTGGCTCAGGATCACTTTCTGTTTTTTTCAGTATACGTTCAATGGCTTCCAGTTCAAGGTCGACAAGGTCGTCCATCAACCGCTGGGCTTCATAAACCACTTCATAAAATTTCTCATAATTAAATTTTGCCTGTGGGGTGAAAGGCTGTTCGATTAAGCTATATAAATTGATCGCGATCAGGCGGCAACTGTCACCGCCCTGCATAGCAATTTCAGAACAGGGGTTAGTTGACACATTTTCATACCCCGGATAAATAGAGGAGGTGGAATAATTGTGTTGTTTGTCCCAAAAAATAAGTCCAGGTTCGGCAGTATTATGGGCACAACGCACAATGGTTTGCCATAGGTCGCGGGCCTTAACTGTCTTTTTTATTTTTGGCTGCTTTGAATCGACCGGCCAACGGAGCGTAAAAATACTATCCTTGTCTACAGCCTGCATAAACTCATCCGACAAGCGGACAGAAATATTGGCACCGGTGATTTTTGTAAGATCCTGTTTTACGGTTACAAATTTTTCGATATCGGGATAGGCAATATCCATTGTGATCATCAACGCTCCCCTTCGGCCTTTCTGGGCTACTTCACGTGTAGTATTAGAGTATCGTTCCATAAATGAAACAGCGCCCGAGGTGGTGCGAGCCGCATTAGATACAGGATTTCCTTCAGGACGAAGTGATGAAATATCTATGCCTACACCACATCGCCTTTTAAATAATTGAGCTAATTGCTGGTCGGTATATAATATGCCGCCATACGAATCAAATATTTTGGGTAATACAACGCAGTTGGAATAGGAAGCAATTACATTTTTGTTGCCAAGCGATGCCATAACACTGCCTTGCGGGATAATGTATTTAAATGCTTCAAAGTATTTGAAAATACGCTCTTTGGTTAGCGGTTTTCTTTTTTGGCCGTAGACAGAAAAAAATTTTTTATTAATTTTTTTCCGGAAAAACTTTTTTTCTATCCGGGCAAACTCTGCTGCCATACGCATGTGCATTGCATCTGGAGTTATCTCAAGCAATTCTTCTTTATTATTACGGCTTGCATATTTATTTATCCAGGTGGTTGCTGCCAACTCGTCCCCGTTAAAATAAGTAAGGCATTCTTTTAAGACCTCATTATAAGGATATATTTTATTAGGTGAATATTTCTTTTTCATCATGGGCTATTTGCCGTAAATTTAGCAAATTGAATTTTGTCAATATAAATGGAGTATAGAATATGGAATTAGTCCTTTGCGTATTAATTTGACAGAATACAACCTCATTCCAGGCAGTAAATTGCATACTGAGTCTGAATAATACCCTTTAACAAACAATTATTAAAATATTATACTAACAGTCACGTCTATTAAATTATGCACGCGTCCCCTTCGACAGTCATTTTCAGGATAATCCTGGTAATGTTGATTTTAGTTGCCATCGATTTTTATGCATTCCGAAGCATAAAGACTTCGTATTCGGATATTCAATCGGAACGAACGAAACAGGTGATCAATTGGGTTTACTGGGGAGTCAACGTGTTTTTTATGCTTTTAACCACATATGGATTATTTATATTCAACCGCTTTACCGGGCCAAGGGGGGGAGTATTTGTTCTTATTATGACAATCTTTTTTTTGCTTTATATTCCTAAACTTATACTGATCACATTTTTGCTGATAGAAGATATTGGTCGGCTCTTGCGTGCAGGCGGGGTAGGTGTCGGGAAAATGGTTTCTGATAGTTTCGCGGACACACCTTATTTTGAAGGCAGAAGAACGTTTTTAAGTCAGTTGGCATTGGCATTGGCGAGTATTCCGTTTTTTTCAATTTTGTATGGTATTACAAAGGGGAAATATAATTATAAAGTTCATCACGTTTCGTTAAAGTTTAAAGATCTGCCGGAAGCTTTTAACGGACTTACTATTACGCAAATATCGGATATACATTCAGGCAGTTTTGATGATGAAGCAGCAGTAAAGCATGGCATTGACCTGATAAATAAACAAAAGTCGGACCTGCTTTTCTTTACAGGGGACTTGGTGAATAACCTTGCCAGTGAAATGGAGCCATGGATTCCTTTATTCAAACAGTTGAATGCTCCAATGGGAATGTTTTCCATTTTCGGCAACCACGATTATGGTGATTATGTCAGCTGGGAATCGGAGGAGATGAAGCAAAAAAACTTTAACCAGATTAAGGAAATTCATAAAGAACTTGGGTTTAAGCTGATGTTGAATAAAAGTTTTGATATAGAAAAAGACGGACAAAAAATTTCCCTGATGGGAATTGAAAACTGGGGAAGCGGAGGTTTTGCAAAATATGGTGATTTGGAAAAAGCATTAAGTAATGTTGCAAACGATTCATTTAAAATACTATTGTCGCACGACCCGTCACATTGGACAGCTCAAACACTTGATCATTCCAAACATATCCACCTTACCTTGTCGGGCCATACTCATGGAATGCAGTTTGGGGTGGAAATTCCGGGCATCAAATGGAGTCCTGTTCAATACCGCTATCCTAATTGGGCCGGGTTGTATGAGGAGAAAAATAAATACCTGTATGTAAATCGTGGCTTTGGTTTTATTGGCTTCCCGGGAAGAGTAGGGATATGGCCGGAGATTACTGTAATCACACTTCAAAAAGCGTAACTAATTTCTATATAACCACTCTTCGGGGTCAAGTTTGGTTTGGCCCTTCCAGATTTCTATATGTAATTCGGTTTTTCCATCTTCTTCATCCAGTAAAATGGAGCCGATATTTTGTTTTGTCTTTATTTTATCACCTGTTTTTACATACACTTCCTTCAGGTTGGCATACACACTGAGAAACTCTCCATGACGTACAATTACGACATGCCCGGAAGATGGGATATTCACAACGCCTGTGACTTCTCCGTCAAACACACCCCGGGCCAACGCGCCTTTGGAAGTCGCAATATCGACTCCGTTATTTGATATGGTGATCTCGGGCATGGAAGGATGCGGATGCGCACCAAAACGGTCAATGATAACTCCCTGTATCACCGGCCAGGGAAGTTTACCTCTGTTGTTAGAGAATGAACTTGAAAGCTGTTGCGCCTCCGGTGTAAGTACAAGTTTATTGCTTGGCCTGGTTTTATTGGCATTGGCTTTTTCAATTTCTTCTTTTATGATACGCATAATCGCCTGCTGTAATTTTTCAGCATCTTTCTTCTTTTTATCCAGGTCGGCTTTAAGCTGCTTCTCTTTGCTTTGAAGCTCAGTCAATACTTCCTCCTTTTCCGATTTCTCTTTTGTGAGTGCTTCCTTTTCGTTTTCCTGCGATCCTAAGAGTTCCCTTTTTTCAGTTTTGCGCACTTCAAGTTCCTGTAGTTTTTCATTAAGTTCTTTTTGTTTGAGCTCGATTTGTTCCGCCTGCTTATGTCTGTAGTCGCTGTATTGCTGAAGATACTTAAGGCGGATATAAGCCTGGTTAAAATTTGTGGAAGCAAAAATAAACATCAACCTGCTGTACTCATCGCGGTTGCGATACGCGTTATAGATCATTTTGGCATAATCGTCTTTAAGCTTTTTGAGTTCGGCCTGAAGTGCGGTTATATTTTTATTTGTTTCATTTATCCTTCGGTTCAATAAAAATATCTGTCCACTTATAGTGTTGATAAGCTCCTGCCGGTCGGATAATTTTTTATTGAGTGTAAGAAGCTGATTAAGCGAGAGTTTTTTATTCTTTTTTGTTTCACTCAGCAACTGGTTTGTGTATTCGATATCCTGCTGAAGTTTTTTCTTTTTTTCTTCAAGATCGGTTTTTGATTGTTTCTGAGCGGATACAGGAATAGCAATAGCCGCACAAAGTATTATCGGTAACATAATGCAGATGAAGCGGCTATTTCTCTTTTTCTTTGTAAACAATGCGTTCATATTTTGCAGGAATACTAAAAGGGAATGTCTGAACAGTATTTATACCGACTTTCGAATACTCAATTTTTATATCAACGTTCTTCTCCGCTTTAATATTATAATGCATGCTATTGGGAAATAGCAATGAGTCTACTTTATCAAACTTATCGAAATTGGCGGTAAAGGTTCTGTTCTGATTAAAGTCATTAAATAACACGCGCACAATTTTAAATGTCTGCGGATCAAGCCAGATGGTTTGAGCGGGGTCTCTCAGTTCTTTATTGCGTTCAATGACTTTTCGCAGTTTACGTTTCCGGACCGTACTTAATACATACTGACCGTCACTTACGGATGAGTGAAGCTTGTCATCGTCTTCATAAAAATCAACACTATTGCCGATCAATAAGGATTGTATAAGTTCAAAATCAAGGTCGGCATGAAGCAGCTTGTTGACATATATAAAATCGCCTGCAAAATATTCAGAATGGATCCGATCGATGAACTTTACTGAGTCCTTTGTAATAACTGCCCTTGCGGCTTCAATACCGATCAGGGGAGCGGTAATTGACATCCACAGGAGGCTATCCTTACGACCCCGCAGATTCACATTGAATGAAGTTTGCATGCTATCTAGTATTATCTCTGCGGCGAATTTGGCGCTGATCCAATCGAACCTGAATTCATTTTTTTTGAGCAGTTGTTCTAATTCCTTTGCCGATTTTTTGGTGATATGCTGCGAATGGGTTGCAGTAATTTTTTTTCCTGTTTTACAGGAAGAGAATACGATAAGTGTAAAGCTGAAATATAAAAGTGCGCGAAAGAAAAGAGAAGGAATTGGTCTGGCAGGGAGTATTGAATTATTCATATAATTTTTTATCCGCAATTTTTTTATCAAGGAACTCCGAATTTCCCCCTTTTTGTTTCGCGTCGTTCCAATATCCCATCGCTTTTTCTGTTTCTCCCAACTTAAATAAAATATCGCCATAGTGTTCAAGTATGACGCCATTTCCACGGGCTTCGTTGTCGAGAGCTTTTCCTATCCATTTTTTCGCTTCTTCATAATTTCCCATTTGATAAAGGATCCATCCATAGGTATCCAGGAAAGAATTGTTGGCGGGCTCCAGGTCGACCGTTTTCTTTGACATCTCTTCGGCACGAAGCAGCTTTTCTTTTCGCAGAGATAAATAATAGGCGTAATTATTCAGCACGTAAGTATTTTTAGCATCGAGTTCAAGAGCCTTTTCATATGCTTCATCAGAGGCTTTGTATTCTTTAAGCTGGTGATTCGCATCACCAAGGCTTGCATAGAACTGGGAGAGCAGGGGAGCGTTATCCACTACATAATCTTTTCCTTCGCTTAATACCTCCACTCCCTTTTTGTATTCTTTTTTCTGGATATTGGCTATTCCGTTAAAAAAGTATCCGAGAGGTTGCGCGGGGAAAAGCTCAATGGTCTGTTTGCTGTCGAATAGCATCGCGTCAAAATCACCGAGGTCAGAATCAATGAGTAATACCTGGCTCCAGATAGCATATTTTGTTTTGTCGCGGGCAATTGCCATCCGGTATGCATCGCGTGCCTCAGTCATTTTTTTATCGCGGTACAGGAAGTCGCCGTACATCGCGTAAGATTTGGCTTCGTCAGGGTGAGCTTCGATCAGTGCCTTACATAATTGAAGCGCGTCGTCCTTCACAGCCGGTTTGTTTTCAGAGATAGCGTAATAGGAAAGCAGGATCTTTATTTTTGTGTCAATATCCAGTTTCGGATTACGGAAAGCGAGTTTATATTCCTCAAAGCCTTTCGCATCTTGTTTTGCCTCGAAGTAGTGCTGGGCAATGGAAAGATGTACATAAGGATTTTCGGGATCCACTTTCAGAAGGTCGTTGTAGGTTTGCATAGCTTTATCCTTCTGACCGGTATTCTGGTATATTTCACCAAGCATACCATAGTATTTGGGTTCTCTGGGATTAAGCCGGATCAGTTTATTCAGTTCTTTAACGGCTTTTTCAGTGTTCTTTAGCTGAGTATAAATTCTTACCTTCTGAATCGAAGCTTCTTCAGTAATACCCGTTTTTTCTTCAATACGATCATATACTTTGATAGCTTCCTGAGGTTTGTTGGCGAGCATGTATGTTTCTGCCAATTCAAAATACATATCGATCCGATCGGGGTTGATTTTAATAATGCGTTGATATATTTCTATTGCCTGGCTATACTGTTTTTTTGCCATTAGGCCATCGGCATACAAAAGTTGATACCAGATATTTTTTTGATCGATATTAGCTGCTTTACCGCTCAGCTCAAGGGCCTTATCTTTATTTCCGGCATAGCTGTATATTTTTGCAAGCTCATACATTGGAGTCGCATTAGTGGGGTCGAGCTTAATACATTGTAAAAAAAGATTGGTGGCTAATTCAAAGTTGCCAAGCATCAGCTCTTTATTGGCGTTAAAAAACAGGTAATCAAAGTCAATCCGTTCCTTTTCACTTAATTCCTTTTTTGAAGAAGCGCCTGACACCTTCGCCGCACCTGCAGTGGTTTTTGTAGTGGTCTTGCACGATGTAAAGATCAGCGTGCTGATAACCAGTATGCAGAGGTATAACTTTTTCATATTAATTGGCCTTCCCAAAAAGATTCAGGTTTTTAATTTTTAATTGTAGTATAATCACCGATGCTCGCGTCACTGCTTTTTCCATAAAATTCAACAAAATTTCCGAGCATTGAATTGCTAAGGACAGCCCCTATGATCCTGGTATTTGTTTGAACAATGCAATTTTTAACTTCAGAATTCTCGATCACGCAATTATCACCAATGGAAGCATACGGACCAATTTTTGAGTTAATCAGTTTAACGTTTTCGCCAATAAAACAGGGCTCAATGATGCTGCTGTTTTGTTCGGTATGTGTTTTTGAAATCATCGCGGTGTTTCCTTTATTAAACTCAAGTATACGTTGATTGGTATGTACGGTGGCATCTTTATTGCCACAGTCAAGCCATTCTGTTACTTTTCCCGGTACAAATTTTGTTCCCTTTTGTTTCATGTTCTCGAGGGCATTCGTAAGCTGGTACTCTCCTTTTTCCCTGATGTTATTATCCAGCAAATACTGCAGCTCTTTTTTAAGGTACCCACCGTCTTTAAAATAATAGATGCCTATAATGGCCAGATCGGAGACAAATTGTTGCGGTTTTTCAATAAAGTCAGTTATTACATTGTCTTTATTCAGCTTGACCACGCCAAATGGGCGGGGATCCTCAACTTTTTGCACCCAGATAATACCCTCATTCGAAGAGTCAAGTTTAAAATCAGCTTTGAATAAAGTGTCAGCGAAAGCGACAACCACTTTTCCGGTCAATGCACTTTTCGCGCACATAATTGCATGTGCAGTCCCCAGCGCTTCGTCCTGGTAATGGATAGTGCCTTTAGCTCCCAGTTTTTCAGCGACTTTAATTAAGTGCCCTTCTGCCTCTTTACCAAAGCGCCCAACAACAAAAGCGATCTCATCAACTTTTTCGTCACAAACCTTTGTAATGTCTTCCACGATCCACTGTACCATTGGCTTTCCGGCAATGGGAATAAGAGGCTTGGGAGTGGTAAGTGTATGCGGCCGCATTCGTTTACCCATGCCGGCCATTGGAATGATTATTTTCATAGTTGTTTTAAAAGTTGTCAGTTAAAAGTTGTCAGTTATTAGATTGTTTGTTCTTTTATAACTAACAACTAACAACCAACAACTAACAACCATTTTACTTCGTTCCCGTATGTCCAAATCCTCCCGCGCCGCGTTCGGTATCGATTAATTCCTGCACTTCAATCCATTCGGCCTGTTCATGTTTTGCGATTACCATTTGTGCGATGCGTTCACCATCATTAATAGTAAAATCTTCTTTGGATAGATTAACCAAAATGACTTTAATCTCGCCCCTGTAATCGGCATCAATAGTACCGGGTGAGTTAAGTACAGTTAAGCCATTTTTCGCTGCCAATCCGCTGCGGGGACGGATCTGTGCTTCATACCCGGCAGGTAATTCAATGAATAAACCGGTAGGAACAATTGCCCGTTCCAATGATCTTAAAACGATTGCCGAATCAATATTCGCACGCAGGTCAACTCCTGCCGATGAACCTGTTGCATATTGTGGCAGAGGATGCTTTGACTTATTTATAACCTTAATTTTCATTGTTGATCAGTTTTTTAATACCATCACGTTCAAGGAAATATACTGTTGAAATAAACAGTAAAACCAACAAGTTGTTCAGCGCAATTGTGAGGGCCGAATTTCCCGGAATGAGGTAATAACCAGTAAAGTACAAAGCTAATGATAATGTGAGGTATCCCAAAATGCGTTTCAGATTGTAATTAACAGGGAAATGTTTATTGCCAAGAAAATAGGAGGCAATCATCATGGTGACATAGCAAGTTAATGTTGCCCATGCCGAGCCCATAAAGCCCATAACGGGAATAAGCAGAAAATTAAGTGTTAGCGTGATTACGGCGCCGAGACCTGTTAAATAAGCGCCAAACTTTGTTTTGTTGGTCAGCTTATACCAAATGGAAAGGTTAAAGAATGCGCCAAGACAAAGATTGGCGATCAGAAGTATCGGTACTACATCAAGTCCTGATCGGAACTCTTTGCCAACAAAATATTGTATCCACGATAAATTTAGCATGGTGGCAAGAAAAATAAAAGAACAGGCGATAATGAAATATTTCATTACATCAGCATATAATTCCTTTGAATTTTTTTCACGTGAATTGGAAAAGAAAAAAGGTTCTGCAGCATACCTGAACGTTTGAACGAAAATGGTCATAAGTATAGATATTTTGTAACAGGCTCCGTAAATACCTACCTGCGATTCAGCAATATCTTTTGGCAGCATATATTTAAGCAGGATGCGATCCATCGTTTCATTGGTCATTCCCGCTAAACCTGCAAGTAAAAGTGGTAACGCATAGGTCATCATCCGTTTCCACAATTCGCGGTCGAACGTGTATTTGATCCTTACAACTTCTGGGAACAATAGCAATAACACCACGAAGCTTGCTGCCAGGTTGGAGATGAATACGTAACCCACTCCTATTTCAGGGCTATAAACCGCGTTAGCAATGGAATAAAAGGTGCTTGAAGGGTTATTGTACGCGTTCTTACAAATGGCGATAAAGAATATATTGAGCGCGATATTTATAGCAATGTTGATGATCTTTATAAAAGCAAACCGTCCTGCTTTATTCTGTTCCCGCAGCTTGGCGAAAGGGATAGATGTAAATGCATCAAGCCCGATAATAAGGATGACCCATAAAACATAATCAGCATGTTGCGGATGTTTTATCATTACTGCGAGCGGATCGGCAAATAAAATGACCAGGCTAATAAAGACTGCAGTACTTACAAGTACTGAAATAAGTGCGGTGCTGTATACTTTATCTTTATTTTCTTCTGAAGCGGAGAAATTAAACAAAGCAGTTTCCATTCCATATGTAACAACAATAATAAGAAATGAAATATAGGCGTACATTTCTGTAACCACGCCATATTCGCTGGTACTGAAGTTATATGTATAAAGCGGAACAAGGAGGTAATTCAATAGTCGTCCGACTATGGTGCTTAAACCATATACCGCTGTTTGTCCCGCTAATTTTTTAAGTGTACTCAATTTTATAGAACTCTGTCAGGGTTCTAAACCCTGACAGAGTTTTTTTATTTATTTCCCGGCAAAATTTGCTTTGCGTTTTTCTAAAAAGGCGGCTGTGCCTTCTTTAAAATCAGTTGTGGAAAAGCATTTGCCAAATTCATTTACTTCAGCGTCAAACCCATTTACTCCATCTGTATAATACATATTAACACTTGCTATAACTCCGGCAATGGCTAAGGGGGCTTTCGTTTTTATTTTTTCGAGCAATTCAAGGCATTTGGTCATCAATTGATCAGGTGATATAACGTAATTGACTAGGCCAAATTGCAGTGCCTGTTGCGCTGTCAGTATATCGGCTGTCATGTGCAGTTCCAGTGACCTGGCTTTTCCTATCAATTGTGTCAATCGTTGCGTTCCTCCATAGCCGGCTATTAATCCGAGATTTACTTCGGGCTGACCGAATTTAGCATTATCACTTGCAATCCTTAAATGGCATGACATAGCCAGTTCACAGCCTCCTCCTAAAGCAAAGCCATTTACGGCAGCAATTATAGGTTTTGGCGACTCTTCGATGAGTTTAAATACATCCTGCCCCGCTTTTGCCATTGCTTTGCCTTGTTCAACACTAAGACCGACAAATTCGGATATATCAGCCCCGGCGACAAATGATTTTGGCCCGGCACCCGTAATAATAATGCCTTTAACTATACTATCAGCAATGGCTTCTTTAACAGCAGCACCGATCTCTTGTACAGTTTTTTTATTTAAAGCGTTTAGTTTATCGGGCCGGTTGATAATAATAGTATGGACCCCGTTTTCAGTTTTTGTGAGGAGGTTTTCAAATGGCATAGTAGAGTTTTTTGTTGCCTAAAAATACGTAAAACTTTGATGGGGAAGGAGTCGTAATTGCATCAGAAACATACCCCTTCCTGTTTACATCCTATCGCACCCTCTCTCGCTTTCTCACTGGCTCTCACACAGAGGGGAGGGCTATAAGGAAACAAACAATAAAAACTCACACAAAAATCCTACAAGGTAACCCACGTAAACCTGTGATTGAGTATGTGCATGGAGGCGTAGCCGGGCATAACCAATTAAACCTGCGATAAGGAATGCTAATATTAATTCATTAATAACATTAACCTGTAATTGGTACCCAAAACCAAGTAGTGTGCCGATTAAGCCTCCAATACCAATGGTGTGCGCACTTATTTTCCATTTAATATTAATAAGCATAGTGAGCACGACCGATATATTTGCCCCTAAAAGCATCAGGTTTATCTGCTCCGGTAATGGAACTTTTGTGGTAAGCATATAATAGCCGAGTGAATAATAGATGGCAGTGAGCAGATATGGTATACGTCTTTCTTCCGGGCTTTCCATTTCCAGACTCTTAATGCGTCCTATAATAAGCAGAAGTATACTGCTTAAGACCGGAAATACAAAAGTGGCAATAAACACTACTACATATAAGGCGTTTTGCAGTTCAGGGGTGATAATGAAGCTGATGTATGATCGGGAATTAAAAATAAACCAAAGGCCAATGGTTGGAATTAAAAGAGGGTGGAATATATACGAAATGGTTTTTGCTAATACAGAGCGACTGGGGGGAATTTCATTTGTCATTCTCGATTCTTAATTTTTAATTCCTTACAGCTCCTTTCTCATCCTGGCAACCGGTATCCCCAGCATTTCGCGGTATTTGGCAACAGTGCGGCGGGCAATGTTATAACCCTTTTCTGTCAGCAGTTTAGTGAGGGCATCATCAGTAAGCGGTTTCTTTTTGCTTTCGGCGGCGATGTTATCCTGCAATATTTTTTTTACTTCTTTTGATGAAACTTCTTCACCCGAATCGGTGGAAAGGGATTCGGAGAAAAAAGATTTTAACGGGAACGTGCCAAATTGTGTTTGAACGTATTTGCTGTTGGTAACACGTGAAATAGTGGAGATATCGAGCCCTGTACGATCAGAAATATCTTTAAGTATCATGGGTTTCAGCTTTGCCTCATCGCCTTCTAAAAAATATTCGAACTGGTATTCCATGATGGTGCGCATGGTAGCCATTAATGTATTTTCCCGCTGCTTAATGGCATCAATGAACCAACGGGCGCTTTCTATTTTTTGTTTGACAAAAGAAGAGGCTTCTTTGCTTTGTTTATCTTTTGCTTTGGAGTATTCATCCTGCATTTGCTGGTAATCTTTACTCACCCGCAGTTCCGGTTGATTACGCGAGTTCAGGGATAGTTCAAGGATGCCATCACTGTTGGTTAAGATAAAATCAGGGATAATTTCCTGAATATTTTTTTGATTGTCGCCGCTTGAATTGCCTGGTTTGGGATCGAGTTTTACAATTTCGTGAATTACTTCCTTTAGCTGCTCTTCGTCTATTTCAAGCTTTTTCTGAATTTTCTCGTAATGTTTTTTGGAAAATTCTTCCATGTGGTTTTTAACCACCTCAATGGCCAGCGAGATCTCTATGTACCGATCATCCTTGCGCTGTAGCTGTAGCAGCAAACATTCCTGCAGGTCGCGGGCACCGACTCCCGGCGGATCGAACCGCTGAATAATATGCAGCATTTCCAATAACTCCTGCTCCGTAGTAATAATATTTTGTGAAAAAGCGATATCATCAACGATCGAAACAATATCCCGGCGTAAATATCCTTCATCATCAATATTTCCTATCAAATACAACGCTACTTGGTATTTGTGGTCATCCAGGTCCTGCAAGCCAAGCTGGTTTTCGAGTATTTCCTGTAATGTTATGGCCGATGTAACCGGGATCTCTTTGCGTTCATCATCCGCACTCGCGTTGTTGACTTTTAGCTTGTAGGATTCTCCTTCATCCTCATCCATATAGTCGTCCATTGAAAAATCATCCTTCTCCAGGCCATCTTCATTTTCATCATCACCTGTTTCCTCGCTGAGAATGTCTTCGTCTTCTTTGTTTTCTTCTTCCTCTACTTCTTCGCCTTCCTCCAATGCCGGATTGGCTTCCATTTCCTCCTTAATACGTTGTTCAAGGGCAATAGTAGGCAATTGCAGCATTTTCATGAGCTGAATTTGCTGCGGGGACAGTTTTTGAAGTAGCTTTTGACTTAAATTTTGTCTTAACATTGGTACGAATAACGAATGGTTACGAATTTACGAATATCTTGAGTACTTATGCAATGTGTGACAAAAATCAAAATGGGGGTATGATTTTTTCTACTGTCATCTTTCATTTGAAAAACAAATTGTTATAGGTCTTTTTGTTTTAAGCCTTCCCAATGACGGGCACAATCTTCGCAAATACTAATGTAGTTAACCGTTAAGGGACCAAACAACCCGCGAATATTTTCAGCCATAAGCCTAGGATATATTTTGACCGGCAGTTCTGGTTTGTAACCAATGGCATGGCAAATCTGACATTCATTTAACCACTTGCGTATTTCAGGGAATTCTTTTAAATAAAGGTCCTTCTCTCTACTTTTTGACATTTTTTAGATATGGGGAAACTGATGCTTTAATACTTTCAATAAGTTCTGTATCCATGTATTCATAATCGTCTGATATGTCAAGAATGAAAACAGATTTGTTGACGATGTTGTCAGGAAATTTTTCGGTCAATCGTTGTTTATGAGTTTTTTCCATTACAAATATTATATCAGACCAGTCAATAAGCTTTGCAGTCACTCTTATTCGTGCAGAAGGCTCTGTCCCAGCTGATTTTACTTTAAAGTCTTGTCTGTTCTTATAAATTTTTTCAGCAGTTGGGCTTCGCCAATTATTTCTACTACATATAAAAAGAATATTCATGTCATTTGGCTCGCTCCTCTAAAACTCCGCATTCTTCGGCGTCCTTGGAAACGGAATCGATTTTGTTTCATTCACAGTAATTGTTCTCACTTACCCTTTTTCTGTTGTTTTATTTCTTCTTTTTGCCGGGCTATGAGTATTGCTTTATGTAATTTATCTTTCAGTATTTTCATGGAAGGCAATTGAGTGTAATATTGCGCCACTTTTATCCGGTTTTCTTTCAGTAATAAAAGCTCAACATGCTCATCCGATTTATCGGAACAAAGTATCAGGCCAACTGGGGCATTTTCACCTTCACGTTGCTCATGTTTTTCGAGCCAGCGTAAGTACAATTCCATTTGCCCTTTATCGGCGGCACGGAATTTTCCCAGTTTCAAATCAATCGCCACGAGGCATTTTAAGCCACGGTGATAAAACAACAGATCAATTTTATAATCTGTACCGTCTATAACGATTCGTTTTTGCCTTGCCAGAAATGCAAAATCGCTGCCAAGCTCAATGATAAATTGTTGTACTTGTGCCAGTATTGCGTCCTCTAGGTCTTTTTCGGAATAAGTTTCTTTAAGGCCAAGAAAATCTAAAAGGTATGGATCGCGGAAAACCAGATCAGGATTGGCAATACTGCCGGATGGAAGTTTTCTCAACTCTTGCTTAATAAGTTTTTCAGGCTTTTTTGAAAGGGCGGTCCGCTCAAACAACATGCTATCTATACGTTCCCGAAGCTGACGCACGCTCCATCGTTCAATAATTGCCATTTGGGCGTAAAACATTCGTTGAGCCTCTGTTTCAATGGTAACCAGTTCCGTGAAATGGCTCCAACTCAATTCTTGCGACAGTGTCGCGAGAATTTGAGAATTGGCAAATGATTGTCTGAATTGAACCATGCGCCATAATCCAGAAATGCTATAGCCATTCCCATATTCTGCCGTCAATTGTCGCGACAGTGTCACGACAATTTCTTTGCTGTATCCTGCACGGCTGCTGTCCAGAATATGATGATGAATAATGTTACCAATGTTCCAATAAAGCAGTGTCAATGATTGATTCACTTGGACAGCTACTTCCTTCCGCGCTTGTTCTATCCGCGATTTTATTTCGCTAAACAGCACGTCTGTTTTCTTAATTCTACCAGGTGTTATTTTCTTTTTTGCTTTTCCCATGTATGCCATTAAGCATTTCTGCTTCAACTAAAACTCCGCATTCTTCGGCGTCCTTGGAAACGGAATGATATCCCGTACATTGGTCATGCCGGTAATAAATAATATCAATCGCTCAAAGCCAAGCCCAAACCCACTATGAGGGCATGTGCCATATTTGCGTGTTTCCATGTACCACCAAAGGCTTTGCTCATGAATGCCCATTTCCTTTATCCTTGCCTGTAGCTTATCGTAATTTTCTTCACGCTGTGAACCGCCGATCATTTCGCCCACATAAGGGAACAAAACATCCATGGCGCGCACTGTTTTGCCATCCTCATTTTGTTTCATATAAAAAGCTTTTATGCCTTTTGGGTAATCGGTAACAATAACGGGTACTTTAAAATGATCTACTAAAAAGTTTTCGTGCTCCTTTTGCAGGTCTTTTCCCCACTCGGGACGGAATTCAAATTTTTTACCCAGCTTAAGAACTTCTATTGCTTCTGTATATGTAATACGTTTGAACGGCTCATTTTTTACATTATTCAGGCGTTCCAATAATGTAGTTTTGCTTCGTTCGTGCTCTTTTTTTGTTTTATCTTCTTCAATTGCACGATTGTTTAAAAACGCGATGTCATCACCGCAATTGTCAAGGGCATATTGAACAAGATATTTCAACATGCTTTCAGCAAGGTCCATATTATCTTTTATCTCGTAAAACGCCATCTCGGGCTCTATCATCCAGAATTCTGCCAAATGACGTGGAGTGTTCGAATTCTCAGCGCGAAATGTAGGGCCAAAAGTGTATACCAAACCTAAAGCGGTTGCTGCTAATTCGGATTCCAACTGCCCGGAAACAGTCAGGTTGGTTTGACGGCCAAAAAAATCCTGCTTATAATCAATTGTGCCATCGGGGTTGCGTGGAGGTTTGTCTATGTCGAGTGTGGTTACCCTGAACATTTCGCCTGCGCCTTCTGCATCAGTACCTGTAACGATAGGCGCGTGGAGATAATAGAATCCTTGATCGTTAAAAAACTTATGAATGGCGAATGACATGTGGTGGCGGATGCGCAAAATAGCGCCGAATGTATTTGTACGAGGCCGTAGATGGGCTATCTCCCGCAAAAACTCAAGCGTATGAGCCTTTTTTTGCAATGGAAATGTTTCATCTGCAATTCCCAGTACGTCTAATTTCGTTGTCTGAATCTCCACACTTTGTCCCTGTCCCTGCGATTTTGTCAGCGTTCCTGTTACAGCTATGCATGCGCCTGTAGTGACATGTTTCAACTCCTCTTCGGAAATTTTTGCAAGGTCAACAACAGCCTGTATATTGTGAATAACAGAACCATCGTTCAGCGCAATAAAAGCAACATTCTTATTCCCGCGCTTGGTACGCACCCAGCCTTTAATAGATACTTCTTTCCCGTATTCAGTCGATCTGAGCAGATCAGCTACTTTATATTTTTCCATAGTTTGAATATTAAAGGGGTACAAAAAAACAAAAATTAAGCGATTTATCAATGAATAAGTGAATTATATCGGTAAAATCTGTAATCCAAGCTAATAGTTAATGGAAACTTTGGAAATAGAAACTGTTTCCATAGTTTTGCACCCGTATTTTACGGAAGGTGCATGAAAACGAAAGAAAGGATATTGAAAGGAGCAGAGGAGCTCTTTATCCGTTTGGGGATAAAGAGCATTACAATGGACGAAATCGCCCAGCATTTGGGGATGTCAAAAAAAACGATCTATCGGTTTTACAAGGACAAGGATGATGTAGTGCACCAGCTTATGACTCAAACGTTGGAGGGAAATTGTAAAATATTTTCGGAGATACAGCGCAAATCAAAGGATATTATTGAAGAGGTTTTTTTGTGTATGAAGCAAATGCAGATCATGTTCTCTAACAGAAATCCGGTTATGTTTTATGATCTGCAAAAGTATTATCCTCAAACATGGAAGCTTTTCCGTGATTTTAAAACAAACTTTATTTTAAAAATGGTTGAAGAAACGCTCCGGAAGGGTATTAAAGATGGTTATGTCCGTGAAGATATTAATGTAAAGATACTTGCCCGTTTACGGATCGAGGAAATTGAAATGGGTTTCAGTCAGACTATTTTTCCATTGGATAAATACAATATAACTGAAGTGCAGTTGAATATGGCCGAGCATTTTTTATATGGGATATGTACATTAAAAGGGCACAAATTGATCAATAAGCGTAAAGAGAAGGACTTGAAGTTAAAAACATTGATATAAAATATTATTTGTTCATGAACGTCTCATCAATTGCAAACAGATACAAAATGAAGAAAAAATTTTCGCTATGGATGGCTGTAATCACATTCGCATTGAGTGCCAATGCTCAACAAAAGGATACGGCAAATTATTCCTTTTCACTGCAGCAGGCGATCGATTACGCGTTAAAAAACAATACAAGGATACAAAATGCAGCTTTTGATGAAGACATCGCGAAAAATAAAGTGAATGAAGTTTTCGGCATGGGATTACCGCAAATTAACGGAGCCTTGAATTTAACCGACATGGAAAAAATTCAAACAATGTTTGTTCCGGCGAACGCATTCAATCCGGCAGCCCCCCCCGATGTTATTACCGCGCTTGCTTTCGGTGTTCAGTATACTTCAAGCGCAAGTATAACAGCCAGCCAGCTTATTTTCAGCAATTCGTTTTTGATCGGATTGCAGGCGGCGAAAACATATCAGCAGCTTTTGCAAAAGGCCGCCGAACGCACTAAAATTGAAACAGTCCAAACTGTTTCAAAGGCATATTACTCGGTTTTGGTGGCACAGGAGCGGCTAAAGTTATTGGATGCAAATGTTGTACGTTTGAAAAAACTGATGGATGATACAAAAGCACTGAATGATAACGGCTTTGTTGAGAAAATAGATCTCGACCGCATTACCCTTGTTTATAATTCTATTGTAACAGAAAAGGAAAAGGCAAACCGATTGGCCGGGCTGAGTGTTTCATTATTGAAATATCAGATGGGGCTTGATCAGAAATCGGCTCTTACTTTGACCGACAACATTACATCAATTGCTTTTCAGCCCGAACCTTTGCTTGAAAAAGTAAATTATCCCAGCCGGATCGAATACTCGATGACAGAAGTCCAAAAACGGGCGGCTTATCTGCAGTACAAAAATGACAAACACAGTTTTTTGCCAACACTTGTTGGGTTTGCAAACGTAGGTACAAATACAGGCGGCATCAAATTCGACCTTTACAATTCGAATAAATCATGGTATAACTTTGCCATCCTGGGTCTTAACTTAAATATGCCCATTTTCAACGGCCTGCAGCGACATTATAAAGCACAACAATCGAAACTCGGAATGCAAAAAGCGGAAAATGATCTGAAGTTTGTTCAGCAAAGTATTGATCTGGAGGTTGCCAATGCAAGCGCACAGCTTCAAAATGCACTGGCATCTTTAGAAACGCAAAAGAAGAACATTGTTCTGGCAGAAGAGATTTATAAGGTATCGAAATTAAAATATGAACAGGGCGTCGGATCAAACTTAGAAGTGTTAACTGCCGAAACCGCACTAAAGGAAGCGCAAACCAATTATTTCAGTGCATTGTATGATGCATTGATAGCAAAAGTTGATTATCAGAAATCTATTGGAACGTTAATAAAATAGTTTAAGGTTACAGGTTCAGGTTAATTTAACCTGAACCTGTAACCTGTAACCCTGAACCTGAAACCAAAATAAAAATGAAGAAAATTCTATTCGCAGCCGTAACAATTTCAATTTTGCTGATCGCTTGTAAAGATAGTGACAGCGAGAGTCTATCGAAAGACAACAGGGTAAGAACACTGGACAGCCTGAAAAAGGAAATGTCCGGCCTCCAGGTTAAAATTGCAAGCCTTGAAGAAGAAATTACGAAGGACGACACTTCGAAATCAGAAAAAATTAAAACTGTTGAACTGCAAATTGTTTCGGCACAAACATTTAATAACTACGTTGATGTACAGGGAAGGGTTGATGCGGAGGAAAATGTTTCCATTACTGCGGAAATGCCCGGCACGATTTCAAGAGTTATAGCAAAAGTTGGTGATGCTGTAACTATCGGTGAGGTTTTAGCCGAACTTGATTCAAAGTCCATTCAGCAAGGACTCGCTGAATTGCAAAATGGCCTTGAACTGGCCAGGACACTATTTGAAAAACAGAAAAATCTTTGGGATCAGAAAATCGGAACCGAGATGCAATACCTTCAGGCAAAGAATCAGAAAGAGTCCCTGGAAAAAAGAATAGCTTCTGTGCAGGAACAATTAAGAATGACAAAGATTATTTCGCCTATTAATGGAATAGTTGATGCGGTTGATATTAAAGTCGGACAAGCCGCCGCTCCCGGCGTTCCTGCGATCCGGGTAGTAAATATGAACAACTTAAAGGTAAAAGCGGAAGTAGCTGAATCATACGGGGCAAAAGTTAAAACCGGTAATGATGTAGTGATCATTGTCCCTGATATGAAGGATACGGTGAAAACAAAAATCGCCTATTCCGCGAAAGTGATCTCTCCATTGAACAGGACATTTACTGTAACAGTTAACCTCGATAATAACAAAGAATATCATCCCAACCAGATAGCTGTTTTGAAAATTATTGATTATTCAAACCCCAAGGCGCTCATTGTGCCTGTTGGAACTATTCAGCATGCAGGCGAAGGCGATTTTATATTTATTGCCGAAGGAACTAAAGTGAAAAAGATAAAGGTAAAAGTTGGGAAAATGTATAACGGCAGGGCGGAAATCACAGAGGGGTTGAAAGAAGGAGATCAGCTGATCGTAAAAGGATACCAGGAACTGAATGAAGGGGAGATAATTAAATATTAGGTTACTGGTTTCGGGTTGTCTGAACCTGAAACTTTTTCAACCAAAAAATATGAAAGAAATATTCAAAGAATTCAAACCAAGCAGCTGGGCGATCAATAACCGCACAAGCATTTATATTTTCACGATCATTATAGCGTTGTGGGGCTATTCTACTTACAACAGCCTTCCTAAAGAGAACTTTCCGGTGATCGTGATCCCCAAAATATTTATCAGCACGGTTTATCCCGGAACATCACCGGAGAATATGGAGAACCTGGTGACCAAGCCGCTGGAGAAACGAATGAAATCAATTGCGGGGGTGAAAAAAGTTACAAGTAATTCCTACCAGGACTATTCGAATGTGATCATCGAATTTAATACAGATGTTAAAATAAATATTGCGAAGCAAAAGGTAAAGGATGCTGTTGACAGAGCCAAAGCCGACCTCCCGATCGACCTTCCTGCTGATCCGAATGTTATGGATATTAATCTTTCTGAAATACCGATCATGTTCGTGAATGTTTCAGGAGATTTTGATCTGAATAAAATTAAAAACTATGCTGATAAATTGCAGGATCGTATAGAGTCGCTTAAAGAGATCACCCGTGTTGACCTGATCGGAGCCCTTGAGAGGGAAATACAGGTGAATGTGGATATGTACAAAGCCCAGGTAGCCCAGATTTCATTGGGCGATATTGAGCGTGCGATTGGCTATGAGAACATGACCATTACAGGAGGTACTGTTAAAATGGATGGGATGCGGAGAACGATCAACGTAAAAAAGGAATTTAAAAATGTTACTGAACTTGAAAACCTTATTGTAAAATCACCGAACGGGGCTCCTATTTACCTGAAGGACATTGCTCAGATAAAAGACACATTCAAGGAACAGGAGAGTTTTGCCCGCCTTGGCGGCAAAAATGTAATTACACTTAGCGTTGTTAAGCGGGCCGGATTTAACCTGATCGAAGCTTCGGATAAGATAAAAATTATTGTAAAGGAAATGCAGGAATCAGATTTTCCGAAGGGCCTGAATGTTGTTGTTACGGGAGATCAAAGTAATCAAACCCGAACCACACTTCATGATCTTATCAATACAATAGTAATTGGTTTTATTCTTGTTACCATCATCTTGATGTTCTTCATGGGAGCCACCAACGCCATCTTCGTTGCTATGTCGGTTCCTTTATCGATGTTCATTGCATTTCTTATAATGCCAAGTATTGGGTTTACTATGAATATGATCGTATTGTTCGGCTTATTGCTCGCACTCGGAATTGTAGTGGATGATGCGATCGTTGTGATCGAGAATACGCACCGGTTATTTGCCAATGGAAAACGAAGTATTGTTGAAGCGGCTAAAATGGCTGCAGGAGAAGTGTTTTTACCTGTCCTCTCCGGTACGTTGACCACACTCGCTCCTTTTATTCCTCTTGCCTTCTGGGATGGAGTTATCGGTCAATTCATGTTCTTTCTGCCTGTTACGCTGATCATTACTCTACTCGCCTCACTTTTCGTTGCTTATATCATCAACCCGGTTTTCGCCGCTTCGTTTATGAAACCGGAGGTTGAACACGAAACAGGAAAATCAAAATTGACAAGAGGTGTTAAAATAACAAGCGCCGTTTTGCTCGGCTTTGCAATACTCTTTTATGTTGGGGGAAATTTTGGTTTTGCCAATTTTCTGGTAATGATGTTTTTATTAAATATGCTTTACAGGTTTGTATTGCTTGGCTGGGTGAAAAAATTTCAGCAAAAGATCTGGCCTGCGGTCATTGATCGCTATTCCAAAATTCTGGCATGGGCTTTGACAAAACCTTATTCAACCTTATCCATTACATTCGGCTTAT
Organism: Bacteroidota bacterium; assembly: GCA_016183775.1. Taxonomy (NCBI): domain Bacteria; kingdom Pseudomonadati; phylum Bacteroidota; species Bacteroidota bacterium. The sequence goes on along the minus strand of JACPDY010000126.1, from coordinate 24,691 downwards.
TTGTTTTATCAATTATATTAACAATGGCTCGCGGAAAAGCCCCGACATTCTTCCCGAGTTCTGATCCTAATTTTGCATTTGTATATGTATCTCTTCCTGTTGGTACCGACCCTGCATATACAGACAGCGTGCTGAAAATAGTGGAAAAAAGAGTGAGTACCGTTTTATATCCCGATGGAAAAGAAAATCCCGTTGTCTCTTCAGTAATTTCTAACGTAACTATTGCTGTTACCGATCCATCCGATGAAGATCAGGGACAGTATCCGAACAGAGGTAAGCTGCAAATATCATTTGTTCCTTTTGCAGAACGAAATGGAATATCTACTATGCCCTATCTTGCTGAAATACGCGATGCAGTGAAAGGAATTGCAGGAGCGGACATTGCAGTAACCCAGGAACAGGCCGGTCCACCTCAGCCAAAGGCCATTACAGTCGAGATTTCGGGTGATGATCTGGTGGCGATGAATATAACTTCAAAGCAGGTAAAAAGATACCTCGATAGTCTGCACATTGAAGGTGTCGAGGAATTAAGATCAGATTTTGAGGATAACAAACCGGAAATAGTTTTTGACATTGACCGTGAACGGGCTAACCGGGAGGGGATCTCTGTCGGACAGATCGGGAGCGAGATCCGCAATGCCGTTTTTGGTCAGCTGCGGACATCTAAATTCCGCGATCTGGATGATGAATACCCGATACAAATAAGATATGATGAAAAACAGAGGAACAATATCGACCAGTTAAAGAACATGACCATTGTTTACCGCGATATGGCGATGAACGGAATGATCCGCCAGGTGCCGATCTCATCCTTTGCTGACATTCGTTATGAAAATACATTCGGAGGGATTAAAAGAAAAAATCAGAAACGTGTTATCACACTTTCATCCAATGTGCTTGTGCAGGGAACAGAAAATGAAGTAGCGCTGAAAGTACAAAAGGAAGTGGAAAAGTTTCATGCCCCGGATGGAGTAGAGGTAAAAATGGTGGGCTCACAGGAAGAGCAAATTGAAACGATGAACTTTTTGGGGGGAGCATTGCTTACTTCGATCGGATTGATCATTGTAATCCTCGTAATGCAATTCAATTCGGTTTCAAAACCTTTTATTATTCTTACTGAAATATTTTTCAGCATAATTGGCGTATTGCTCGGAACAGCCATTTTCAATATGGACATGTCGATCGTTATGACCGGCATCGGAATTGTCGCTTTGGCAGGAATTGTTGTTCGGAATGGTATTCTTTTAGTAGAATTTACAGATCTGATGTTGGCACAGGGAATGAGCGCCCGCGATGCAATAATGGAAGCGGGGCGCACGCGTATGACCCCTGTTATATTAACCGCATCTGCCACAATACTCGGATTGATCCCTTTAGCCGTCGGGCTGAATATCGATTTTGTTAAATTATTTACACATCTCAACCCTGAAATTTTCTTTGGTGGTGACAGTGTTGCTTTCTGGGGCCCTTTATCATGGACAATGATATTCGGGTTAGGATTTGCAACATTTTTGACATTAATATTGGTTCCCGCGATGTACATGATCAGCTATAGATTAAAAGGACAATCCGTTAAAATACTTGATCACTTGCATTTGCCGCACCTGTTGATGTATGTACCATTCTTTATTTTGATATGTAAGATATTCGTTGGTAAAAATATTTATCGCGAAGCTTATTAAGTTGACGGAAATAAGTGGCATCCCCTATTTGGGCTAAAGCCGAATGTTTGTTGGTTGTTATACCCCCTCCACCTCAGGCGGACGGGGTAATGAGAAATCAATTTCGTCTGCGTTCATGGTTTAAAATGGATTCATCTTTTCATAACCCCAACCTTTAGGTCGGGGGAAACAAAAACCCCTCAATTGGGCTTTAGCCCAACACAGAAATGTTTATAAGGAAAAAATTATTAATCGTTTTGATTTTCTTATTTGTCACCACCATATTTTTCGCGCAAAAAAAATATACTATCAGCGGTTATCTTAAAGATGCAAAGAACGGCGAGGTACTTATTGGCGCAACTGTTTTTGTAAATGAGTTAAAAACAGGTGCCGCGGCAAATGTATACGGCTTCTACTCCGTTTCAATTCCGGAGGGAAATTATACCATCACCTATACATCCTTGGGATATCAACCAATCATAAAATCAATTCAACTTACTGCGGACATCACTCAAAGTGTTGAACTTTCAGAAGAGGCCAGGCAATTAGAAGCGGTTGAAATTCAATCCGATCGTCCGGATGAAAATGTGAAGAGCGTGGAAATGAGTATTAATAAACTCGATATTAAAACAATAAAAAAAATTCCCGCTCTTTTGGGAGAGATAGACCTGGTGCGCAGTATACAGCTATTGCCGGGCGTGACCACTGTTGGTGAAGGCGCCAGCGGGTTTAATGTGCGGGGTGGCAGTGTTGATCAGAACCTGGTGTTGCTTGACGAAGCCCCGGTTTATAATTCATCGCACCTGTTTGGTTTTTTTTCTGTTTTTAATCCCGATGCAGTTAAAGATGTAAAACTTATTAAAGGTGGTATTCCTGCCCAATATGGAGGACGTATTTCATCCATTCTTGATGTACGAATGAAGGACGGGAACAGTAAAAAGCTGGAAGTGAACGGAGGGGTTGGCGTGATATTCAGCCGTTTATCAATTGAGGCCCCCATAGTAAAAGGGAAAGGATCTTTTATAATTGCGGGACGCCGGTCATATATTGATGTGTTGGCAAAACCATTTTTGTCGGAAGAACTTAAGGAGTCAAAATTTTATTTTTATGACCTGACAGTAAAGGCAAATTATACAATTAATGATAAAAACAGGTTTTTCCTTTCCGGCTATTTTGGTCGTGATGTTTTCGGCGCAACCGAATTCAGTTTTAACTGGGGAAATGCAACGGGCACATTACGCTGGAATCATGTATTCGGCGACAAGCTGTTCCTTAACACTTCATTGATATACAGCAATTACGATTATTCCATTTTATTCACCAGCAAAGGAACCGATTCGTTTGAGTGGAAATCGAAGATCATCAATTATAGCGTAAAGCCTGAGTTTACATACTTCCCCAATACAAACAACACTATTAAGTTTGGCGCTCAATCGACCTATTTTGATTTTGTACCTGGTACGGCTACAGCTTTAAGCAGTGGCGTATACAGCAGCTTCGGCCTTAAGGATAAGTTTGCGCTTGAATCCGCGGTTTATTTAGAGAATGAACAAAAGATAGGGGCTTTAGTGGTCTTGCAATACGGACTTCGTTATTCTGCCTGGCAATATTTGGGCGAGGGAAAAGCTTTTACTTACAATGATACAACACCTAATGTAAGACGCTCGCTTGTTTCCACAAAAAATTATGGTAATAATGAGGTTATAAAAACATACAGCAATATTGAACCCCGCTTCTCGATAAAGGTAGATGTAAACGAAACAAGTTCAGTTAAAGCCAGCTACAATCGTACTGTTCAATACCTGCATTTAATTTCAAACACCACGGCTTCTACGCCGCTTGATGTATGGACTCCTACAACGAACAATGTTAAACCACAGCTTGCCGACCAGGTGGCTATAGGATATTTTAAAAATTTCGGGAAGGACAATATGTATGAAAGCTCTGTTGAAACATACTATAAAATATTACAAAACCAGATCGACTATATTGATAACGCGAATTTACTTTTGAACGAACAACTGGAAGCGGACTTGCTAAACGGTAAAGGGCGGGCTTACGGTATTGAATTTTTTGTCCGGAAGACCCATGGTAAATTAACAGGATGGATAAGCTACACTCTTGCGCGCACTGAGCGCCTTGTAGAAGGAATAAACCGCCGCAATTGGTACCCCAATCGCTTTGATAAATTGCACAATATGAATGTTGTTGCTAATTATGGCCTTACTGAAAGATTTGATGTATCTGCAACATTTACTTTTGCAACAGGTACGCCGGCCACATTTCCCACTAATCGTATAGAAGTGCAGGGATATATTATTCCGCACAATTCGGATGAGGCAAGGAATAATTACCGCATTCCCCCATACCATCGGCTTGACCTTTCAGCTACCCTGCAGTTAAAGAAAAAGGAAAAGCGCAAATGGGATGGAAATTTTGTTTTTTCTGTTTATAATGTTTACAACAGGGAAAATCCGTTCTCGGTTTTCTTCAGGCAAAATGCTGATAACGCCCGATTAACTGAAGCGGTAAGGTATTCTATTATTGGAAGAATAATTCCGGCGGTTGCATTTAACTTTAAATTTTAAAATGAGAAGTATTTTTAATGTTTTGGTAAGTGGAATTTTAATACTGTCGTTTGTCAGCTGCGAAAAGGTAATTGATATTAAGCTGGATGAGGGAACCTCACAATTGGCGGTTGATGCGTTTATTAATAACAAACCCGGGACACAGGTAATAAAACTGACTAAAACAGCAAGCTATTTTAATAATGAGGCATGTCCTGCTGCAATTGGCGCAACAGTTTACATTACCGACAATGACAGTAACATATATAATTTTATTGATAATTCCGGGACTGGAAAATATGAGTGGATCCCGTCCGTTGGGGACACCTTGTTAAGGCTGGCCCATTCATACACATTAACTGTTAATTATAACGGCGAACAATACATAGCTACGTCCTTTGCATTTCCTGTGCCTTTGGTCGATTCATTGAATTACGAATTTTTTAAAGGCAATGGACCTTCCTCCGCGGAGGCCAACTACGCAAGTTTTTATTCAAAGGATATCAGCGGGATGCCTAATTTTTACTGGATCAAATCATTTGTCAATGGTGCTTTTTTAAATAAACCTTCTGATCTTGTTGTTTCCCAGGACGGCGCTTTCGGAGGTGAAGGAGCAGACGGGCTCCCGTTTATTCTTCCGATCAGGCAGTCCATTAACCCTGAAAAAGGACTTGTGGCAGGCGATACAATTTCTGTGGAGTTACATTCCATTAACCCGGAAACATTTTTCTTTTTTCAGCAAACAATGCAGCAAACTCAAAATGGAGGATTGTTTGCCACGCCACCTGCGAACGTTATCAGCAATATTAAAAACATAAATCCCGGTTCAACTGGCAAAGCTGTCGGCTTTTTTAATACGGCATTAGTTGCATCGAACGGGATCAAAATAAAATAAAAACACGAACATGATACAACGATTCTTAGCCATCTTTATAGTTGCCACAACGCTGGCATCTTGTAAACGATCGGCCAGCACCACAATGGCAGTGCGTAAAGATCTTACACAAGCTGTTTATGCATCCGGTAAAATTTATCCGCTTAACGATTATAAGGTGATTAGCAAGCTGCCCGGTTATATCGAAAGGATCCATGTATCTGTAGGAGATTCGGTAAAGATCGGCCAGGCATTGGTAACAATAAAAAGTGAAGTAAGTACATTAAATGTGGATGTCGCTAAAAATCAATTGCAGCTTGCCGAACAGAATGCGGGCGACAATTCCCCGTTATTAATGGCGTTGAAGCAGGATGTGGTAGCGGCAAGGTCGAAGTATGAATTAGACTCTGCAAATTACACGCGGTATACAAATTTGTTAAAGGACAATGCCGCTTCTAAAGCGCAATTCGATCAGTCAAAAACACAATTCGAAATTTCCAAACAACTATTTTTGAAAGCTGCCAATAATTACATGACCACGCGCGACCGTGTACGGACTGAATATGGTAATGCCAAACTTCAGTATGAAGCGCAGCTGTCTAACAAAAGTGACTATATTATAGCCTCTCTTGTGAATGGGAAGGTGTACGACATTATTCCAAAAGAAGGAGAGTTAGTCAGTTCACAAAATGTAATAATGGAAGTTGGGGATATTAGCAATTATGAAGTTGAACTTAGTGTTGACGAGATGGATATATCGTTACTTAAAAAAGGGCAGGATATTGTTTATGTCATCGATGCATACAAAGAATTGACTTTAAGAGGAAAGGTTATGGAAGCATATCCGCGGATCAACCAGGTAAATAAGACATCTAAAATAGTCGCCTCCATTGAGCTGCCGGGATCTGTAAATGTTTACTCAGGTATGTCAGTTGAAGGGAATATTATAATTGCTGAGAAAAAAAATGCGCTTGTTATACCACGCGAGTTTTTAATTGATAGCCGTAAAGTAAAAATTAATTCTTCCGGCGAATTAAGGGAAATAAAAAAGGGAGCGGAAGATCTGCAATTTGTAGAAGTATTGGAGGGGTTGGATGAAAGCACTGAAATTGTTAAACCATAATATGTTCCGGGTTCGGGGTTCAAAGTTCAAGGTTTGTTTTCAATCGTCTACTTTGATCTTTAACCTTGAACGCGGAACCTGGAACTTTGAACTATAAATCACCCGTCATAAAGATCGCGTTAACGCACTTGTTTTCCAAGAAGCGTCAAACCATTGTGGCTATGCTGGGAGTGACGTTTGGTATTGCCATGTTTATTTTCCAGGCAGGATTAATGTCGGGCTTTCAAAGCACGTTTATTGACCAGACAATAAATACGACCGCTAACATTCGTATTTATAATGAAGCGGAGAAGAGCCGGCCAAGTATTCTTTCAAAAATGTATCCGGTATCCGATCACTGGATAGTTGTAAACAATCAAAAACCAAAGGATGAATTGCCGAAGATCAGGAATGGTTTGCAGATCATGCAACTGCTTGAAAAGGATCCGGAAGTGGCGGGTGCGTCACCGTTCCTCGGGGCACAGGCAATTTTCAAAGTGGGCATTGCGGAAGTGGCCGGAAAAATTTCCGGTGTGGATATTCTCCGTGAAAATATTTTGTTTAACGTTGATCAGTATATGACCCAGGGTAATATGTTGAAGTTGCAGACCACTTCGAACGGGGTTATTCTCGGGGAAGGTTTGGCAGGGCAACTCGGCGCGAAAATGAATGACAATGTGAATATAACTTCTCCTTTAGGAGTGACACTTGAGATGAAGGTAGTGGGGATTAACCGCACAGGAATTACGGAGGTTGATAATCGCAGGGCGTATATAAACCTGAGAAATGCTCAACGTTTACTCCAGGTAGATGGATCATATATAACTGATATAAATATTAAATTGAAGGATATCGAGAAGGCTGGAGAACTGGCGAAACTTTATCAGAGAAAATTTGGTTTCCGTGCTATGGATTGGAAAGAAGCGAATGCAAATATTTTCGGCGTGTTCAAGATCCAGAATATGATAACCTACCTTGTTATTACTTCCATACTTGTTGTTTCAGGATTTGGCATTTTCAACATCCTGATGATGATCATTTATGAGAAGATGCCGGATATTGCCATTCTCAAGTCGATTGGGTATAAAGATAAAGACATACGCGCTATTTTTCTGATCGAGTCCCTTATCATAGGTTTTTTTGGCGGCCTGCTCGGGTTGCTGCTTGGCGGCGCACTTCAAAAAATTGTAGGCAGTATACGCATGGATATTAAAGGATTTGTGTCGATGGAATATTTACATTTCAATTCATCTCCTGTATTTTTCATTTTTGCATATTGTTTTGGATTAGTTGTAACAGCCATTGCCGGGTATATTCCCGCACGCAAGGCTTCTAAGGTTGATCCGATAGATATAATAAGAAGTAAATAAAAAGGTTGGCGTTAGCAGTTGGCAAAGACAAACGTTTGCCAACTGCCAATTGCCCTTTGCTAACTAAAGTCGGTGCGTAAGCTAATGAATGATAAACCAATAATAGAAACCCAAAGCCTTAATAAGTTCTTCCACGACCCCGTAGAATTTCAGGCCCTGAAGAATGTTGAGGTAAAAATTAACCAGGGTGAATTTGTGGCGATTGTGGGTTCATCAGGCAGCGGAAAGTCGACCTTACTGTATGTGCTAAGTACATTGGATACTGATTATAAGGGTCATATTTATTTTGACGGAGACGACCTGAGCACAAAGACAAAAAACCAATTGGCTGAAATTCGAAACGAAAAAATAGGGTTTGTTTTTCAATTTCATTATTTGCTGCCTGAATTTACTGTCCTTGAAAATGTTTGTTTGCCAGCGCTTAAACTGGGCAGATATAGTAATGAAGAGATAAGTGAACTTGCGTATAAAAAACTCGATCTGTTAGGTTTGCGTGACCAGGCATTAAAAAAGGCCAACAAGCTTTCGGGCGGACAACAGCAGCGTGTTGCCATTGCACGGGCACTTATCAATCAACCCAAAATAATTTTTGGCGATGAACCTACAGGAAACCTCGACTCAAAAAATTCAGAGAACGTTTTCGAAATATTCCAGGAACTTAAAAAGGAGTTCAATCAATCCATACTTATTGTCACACACGATATGAACTTTGCGGAGCGTACGGATCGAATCATTACGTTACACGACGGAGAAGTAGTAACCAAATGAACTCAGATGCCTTTGATCATGGAATAAAATGAAAACAATCAATTAACTTCCCTGACTACATTTACAACATAGGTTTTGAATTTCATTTTTGCCAATTTCTCCGCACTCTCTGCATTTGATGCGGAGAGCATAGTGTAGAATGACTCATTTAATGTAAAATGATTTATTTCAACAACAAATTTTTTGATTGATGTTTCGTCATTTGTAATACCAGGGCCGGTTTTTTCAGGTGCTTTTTGCATTGTCATACTTAATATTTTTCATTAAATATATAACATTTTTAGTTAAAATAAAATAATAACTAGTTAAACTAAACTAGTTGTAGTGCTTCTACTAGTACTTTAGTTAACATGAATAAAGTAATAGGAGAGAGAATACGTATACAAAGAGTCAGCAAAAGCCTCAGTCAGGAAAATATAGCAGATGAATTGGATTTGTCAATTGGAGCGTACTCAAATATTGAGCGGGGGAAAACAGAGATAAGTGTTTCCCGGCTTTACCGGATAGCTAAAATTTTAAAAATAAGTCCCGCTCAACTTCTTGATGTAAATCCCGATACAAAAAATGAAGTAAATGAGTCTGCCGGCGGATATCATTCTGTTCAAAAACAGCTGAATGATCTTGCTGAAAAAATTTCAGATTTTCAACGCATTGTAGAGGATCAAAAGAAGGAGATCAATTATCTGAAAGAAATTATCGGTTTGCTGAAGAAGAAAAAAAACGAGAAGCGAATTAATCGCAAAAAGTGAAATCGGGTGCCCTTTTTCGTGTCTTTTTTAGAGAGTGGGAAAGCTTCATTAAATTATATTCATATCTATAGGCCTTATTGCACTAACTTAGTGGGATAACGTTAAATTAGCATTTCCCGAAATATCACTACATTTGCCTGACCCTCAATAGTAATATGGAGTTTAAGCCCGGTACACTACTCGAAAAGATCATTTTTCCCTCGGATCTGCGTAAATTAAGCGAAGATCAATTACCTCAGGTTTGTGATGAATTGCGCCAGTTTATTATTGACGTAGTTTCCGCAAAAGGCGGGCATTTTGGGGCAAGTTTAGGTGTAGTTGAACTTACGGTGGCATTACATTATATATTCAATACCCCTTACGATCAGTTGATATGGGACGTTGGCCACCAGGCCTATGGGCATAAGATACTTACCGGACGCAGAGAAGTTTTTCCAACCAATAGGATTTACAATGGCATAAGCGGGTTTCCGAAACGTAAGGAAAGCGAATATGATACGTTTGGTGTTGGCCATTCCTCCACTTCTATTTCGGCAGCAGTAGGTATGGCTGCTGCTGTGCGGTATAAAAATGAAAGGGACCGTAAAATAATTGCCGTTATCGGTGATGGAGCAATGACAGCGGGTATGGCCTTTGAAGGCCTGAACCATGCAGGGTTCGACAAATCCGATATGCTCGTGGTACTGAATGATAACTGCATGTCAATTGATCCTAACGTTGGCGCGCTTAAAGAGTATCTTACAGACATTACTACATCACATACCTACAATAAAGTCAAAGATGACATCTGGCGGTTACTTGGGAAAATTAGCAAATTCGGACCTAATGCCCAGGAAATAGCTTCAAAAGTGGAGAACGCAGTTAAGACAACATTGCTTCAACAAAGTAATTTATTTGAGTCGCTTAAGTTCCGCTATTTTGGACCGATTGATGGGCACGATGTGATACGCGTGAAAAAAGTACTTGAAGACCTGAAGGACATTCCCGGCCCTAAAATTTTACACTGCCTTACTGTAAAAGGTAAGGGATATAAATTTTCTGAAGAAGGAAATCAAACCACGTGGCATTCTCCGGGCTTATTTGATAAACATACAGGGGAAATAATTAAAGTGGTTTCTAATGAATCTCAACCGCCCAAATACCAGGATGTATTTGGTCATACCATAGTTGAGTTGGCCGAAAAAAATTTAAAAATAATGGGAATCACCCCTGCCATGCCCAGCGGCTGTTCACTCAACATTATGATGAAAGCCATGCCCGACAGGGCTTTCGATGTGGGAATAGCTGAGCAGCATGCGGTAACTTTTTCGGCAGGCCTTGCAACGCAAGGACTTGTGCCTTTCTGCAATATATACTCCTCATTCATGCAACGTGCATACGACCAGGTGATACACGACGTTGCCTTACAAAATTTACATGTTGTATTTTGTTTGGATCGTGGCGGACTTGCCGGCTCTGACGGCCCAACGCATCATGGAGCATATGATTTTGCTTATTTCCGGTGTATACCAAATATGATCGTTTCGGCCCCTATGAATGAAGAGGAGCTCCGTAACCTGATGTATACCGCCCAGCTCGAAGAAACAAAAGCACCCTTCTCCATCCGTTACCCGCGCGGCAATGGTGTTATGCCTGACTGGAAACGCCCATTCCGGAAAATTGAAATTGGCAAAGGTCGTAAAGTGACAGAAGGACATGAATTAGTTATCCTGACCATTGGCCATATTGGAAATTATGCAGCGAAAGCTATTACCGAGCTTGCAAAGGAAGGGCTAAGTATTGCTCATTATGATATGCGTTTTGTAAAACCAATTGATGAAGAACTTCTACATGAGGTTTTCACCAAATTCAACAAGGTAATTACTGTAGAAGATGGATGTATTATGGGTGGCATGGGTAGTGCGGTGATCGAATTTATGGCAGATAAAGGCTACTCAGCCCGGGTAAAGCGGCTTGGGATCCCTGACCGGATCGTTGAACATGGTGAACAAAAAGAGCTTTACGCTGAGTGTGGTTATGATAGCATGGCAATAATTGCCGCCACTCATGAATTACTGGAAACCAAAGAAATATCTTCAAAAGCCATTGCCGGATAGGCCTTATTCCTATTTCATTCGATATTGCATATATAATTGGCTTTATTACTATATTTGAAGTATAAACACTTGAATTATGGCCGTAATGTATTTCAAAAAAAAACTTGCCGCTGTTTTTGCTCCGGCTTTTGTAATTGCTGCACTTGTTAGCTGTGATGGCGGTGGCGATAAAGGGGAAACAGATAATGTTGATGGTGATGACAAATCCGGGCTGCCCGCTGTTGAAAAAGATTCCATTGTAGAAAATATTTTTTATTCTGTTCCATCCCCTATAGAAACGGCTACACTCATCCAGAGAGCCGGTGTGCCATATAACAAAGATTATTTGAATGATATTCAGAATGTGTCGAAATACACCACTACCGGGGATAAGGCTCTTAACCTTGGCGTTTATGGATCGGATCTGAGTTTTACAAGTATTTACGATCAGACTCAGGAGTCGATGTTGTATTTAAAATGTGCCAATAATTTAGCTAATGGGCTTGGAATAAGTGGTGCGTTCGATGAAAATACAGCCAACAGGCTGGAAGCTAATAAGAGTAATAAGGATTCTCTTCTTGGAATTATTTCCGAATCATTCTGGACCGCGGACTCTTATTTGAAAGACAATGAGCGGCCCGGAACATCCTCACTGATCATAGCCGGAGGATGGGTTGAAGGACTGTACATTGCTACAAAAATTGCTGCGGCCAGCAGCAATAAGGAGATTGAAACCCGAATAGCGGAACAAAAATTCACGCTGGACAACCTTGTTAAAATGCTCAAAAAATATGATTTTGATGAAACTGTCGCAAGCATGCACAAAGAACTGGTTGATCTGAAAACAGTTTACGATCAGGTGCATGTGACCAAATCTGCTTCCAAATCAACAACCGATTCTAAAACAGGAGTGACCACAATAGGAGGGGGTAATAAAATTACAATTACTCCGGAGCAGCTTAAAACGATCACCGAAAAGATCAACGCTACAAGAGCAAAAATCATTAAATAAAAATACATGATGAACGCTTATTTCAGAACACTTGTGCTGCTTGTGACATCTTTGTTATTTATTACCATGGATGTATCGGCTCAGTGTCGCAATATCGCTAAGAAGCAATGCTTTCCGGCACTATTGCCATACACTCAAAACGGACAATTTAACAGCGCGAAACTGGCACCAGGGGAATCTGCGGAAGTGCAGATGACATTTTATGCCGGCCAGGATTACCGTCTGATGGTTTGTTCTGAAGCCGTTTTGGGAAATGTTAATTTTAAGGTATTTGATGCGGAAAAAAACGAATTATTCAACAGCAAAAAGGCCGCGGCAAAACAATGGGATTTTAATGTGGCCGCCACCCAAGCCTTAAGTGTACAGGTAGAAATTCCACCCTCCGATTCTCCTAACAAAATAATTCCGGAAGGCTGCGTTTCAATATTGGTTGGGTTTAAGAAGCTGTAATACCCTGCTATGATCATTTGCCGGTATGATCTATAACCTTTGCCAGGTTCCCGTTTTCATCATAATATTTCCACGTCCCTGTTTTGACATCATTTGTAAATTGTCCTTCATAGCGTAGTTTTCCGCTCTCAAACCAGGTTTTAGTCGGCCCATTTTTAATCCCATTTTCAAAATAGGTTTCACTCCAGGGTTTCCCTGTACTGTACCAGCTGTACCACTGTCCATCGCGCTTCCCGTTCCTGTAATTCCCCTGTGTGCGCAATACGCCGTTAGAATATTTGGTTTTCTCTTCTCCGTTCTTTTGAAACGGATCTGTTGGAGGTTTTAACATAGGGTTGTCGATGGCAACAGTGTCTTTTGCTGTTGTTTGTTCAGCCTGATCATTTGCAGGACCTTTACATGCTGCAAGAAGGGATACCAGGATAAAAAAAAGAAATATTCGGTTCATGATTTAATTTTTTCTTTCTGTAGTAAATATAACAAGTTGTTGTAAAGAAGTTTTCGAATCACTGTTGCTAAAAGTGTCCAGGATGTCGAGTGCCCTTTTTTTGTATTCATTCATGAGTCGTCCCGCATATTCAATGCCTCCGCTTCCAATCACAAAATTAATTACTTCGGCTACTTTTTCAGGATCATTATTATTGTTTTTAATAATATTTATGACCTTTCGTTTTTCCAGGTACCCGGCTTTGCTAAGGGCATGAATTAGCGGCAAAGTCATTTTTTTTTCTTTAATATCAATACCTGTTGGCTTGCCAATATTCTCACCTGATCCGTAATCAAAAAGATCGTCCTTTATCTGGAAGGCGATCCCCACCATTTCTCCAAACAGCCTCATCCGTTCGATTACCGCCGCGTCATTTGTAACTGAAGCTGCTCCGCACGAACAGCAGGAAGCAATAAGCACGGCGGTTTTCTGACGAATGATATCAAAATATATTTTCTCATCTATATCCAGTTTCCGCGCTTTTTCGATCTGCAACAACTCTCCCTCACTCATTTCCCGAACGGCATTGCTCACAATTTTTAATAAATGAAAATCATTATTATCAGTCGAAAGCATAAGGCCGCGCGACAACAAATAATCTCCGACTAATACAGCGATCTTGTTTTTCCAGAGGGCGTTCACCGAAAAAAAACCGCGGCGTAAGTTTGAGTCATCCACTACATCATCGTGGACTAATGTGGCAGTATGTAATAATTCAATAAGGGCTGCTGCCCGGTAAGTTGATTCATTCATTTGTCCACAAATCTTGGCAGAGAGGAAAACAAACATCGGCCTGATCTGTTTGCCTTTTCGTTTTACAATATAATTGGTGATCTTATCCAGCAAGGGCACAGAGCTGCGCATGGAGTCGCGGAACTTATCCTCGAATTCATCCATTTCAAGTTTTACAGGCGTTTTTATCTGGTCAATGGTCAGCATTCCCGGTTGAACCTAATTATTGATTTGTAGAGTAAAGTTAATGGAATCTGTGGTACTACAATTCACTTTTTTAAACGCTGTCAATTAAAAGGGGGTAAAAAATATTCAAACCGTGATTAATTTGCGGGCGGAAATAAAGTGGTAATATTAATTTAGACAAGATCACCTGGCCCACATAAAAACACGTGGATTATTCAGGTATTGCCCGGTGTCTTTTTCAAAGACAATAACAAAGAAATCGATCAGCGGAAGTATTCCAAAGCACCCTCCAACGGTTGCGATATAAACAACGGGAACATAAGGGTCTGTACCAAGATAAATTCTGTGCAGCCCCACTATCCCGAAGGGAACAGGAAACGCCATTACAGCTGCTGTAATTTTTCCGGATTTTTCAATACGGCGTTTTATTTTCAGCAAAAGTCTGTTAGGACTTTTAATACCGATCTGTTGTGTGAATTCGTAATCATTGATGTTTTGGAATACGTCATCGTGAGTATTTAAAAATGATATTTCGGAACGCCTGTTAATATGAGCATTGAGGCATATGCTGGATAAAAGAAGGTGAATAAATATACAAATCCGGAACATGGTCAATGTAAAATTGAAAGGGATGAACCCAAATCAGTTATTTGAGGCCATCCCTATGTACTCAAAGTATTTAATTATTTAGCAGCCATAAAACGCCTGCTTACTTCGTCCCAGTTTATCACACTCCAGAATGCTGTAATGTAGTCGGGCCGCCTGTTCTGGTAATGCAGATAATATGCGTGTTCCCACACATCAAGTCCTAAAATCGGGGTGCCTTTTACTTCCGCCACATCCATGAGTGGATTGTCCTGGTTGGGGGTGGAGCTGATCACCAGTTTTCCGGCTGAAACGCTTAGCCAGGCCCAGCCTGAGCCGAAACGAGTAGCACCGGCATTCCCAAATTGAGTTTTAAAATCAGCAAAACTGCCAAAAGTTCCTTGTATCGCATCTCCCAGCTCTCCGGAAGGTTCTCCGCCGCCTTTTGGCTTCATGATCGTCCAGAATAAACTGTGATTGAAATGTCCGCCGCCATTATTGCGTATAGCAACCGGAGATTTTGAAATGTTCTTGCAAATATCTTCAATACTCATTTTCTCTTCGGGTTTGCCGGCAATGGCATTATTAAGATTCGTTACATATGCGTTGTGGTGCTTGGTATGATGGATCTCCATCGTACGGGCATCAATAGTCGGCTCCAGCGCATTGTACGCATAAGGTAATTTTGGTAGTTCGAAAGCCATTTTAGTAAGTTTTAAGGTTAGTATTTTTATAAACAGATATCAAAGATACCAAATGACCGGTACTATGACAATGGATTGAAGCATATTTATTATTTTTAGAAAAAACAAGTAATTCGTTCATAAATAATAATTTAAAAATCATACTACAAATGAAACATCCATGATACCTTCAGTATCAAAAACACAGATGACATCATGGATGTTCCGTCTGACAATTATAAATTTTAAAAATATACGCAAATGAAAAAAGTATTCCTTCTGTTCTCAGCCTCAACATTCATGTTAATAGCTGCATGCGGTACTGGTAAAGTTGAAGAACAAACGGCGCCTGACACTCAGGCAAAGACAGACAGTGTGCAGGAACAAAAAAATCTGGATTCGTTATTTAATGCCGCCAGTAAAAATGTGGATAGTGCCGTAGACAGTGCTCAAAAAAAATAATAAGGTGGTACTCTTTTATAAGGAAGGTTACTGAGCTAATTCCACGGCTTTGCGGAAGGCATTATCGATCGAGTGTACCACCGGGTAATAGCCTCTGCTGTTCCATGTATTTCGGGCGATAAGTGCTTTCAATTGGATTTTTATTATTGCAGCGGATCTTTTGATCTCAGTTTCTCTTCGTTTCACTTTGCCTTTTTCTGCAAACAAAATGAACTCCTCCAATAGCTGATCACTTACAATAAATGTTTTATTGAATCGCTCAAAGGTGCCATATTCTTTAAGTTGTGTACGATTACGGTCGGCATAATCGAACGCGAATTGGGTGAGTAAACCCGAATAAGTTACTTCGCTTAAGTAAATAGTGCGGCCTGTTGTGTCAAGCGGAACAAATACATCAGGCATAATACCTCCGCCGCCATACACAATTTTTCCGGCAGGAGTTTTATATTTTAACGAATCATTGAACTTAATGCTGTCGGCATTTTGAAGTTCACCGGTATTGTAGCGATCGATCTCTTCACTGTAATAAGCTTCTACTCCGCCTTCGTAAGATTTTTGTATACAGCGTCCGGTAGGGGTATAGTAGCGTGCAATTGTTAAACGAACTGCCGAGCCGTCATCGAATTCTTTTTCTTCCTGTACCAGGCCTTTGCCGAATGAGCGCCTTCCGATTATTGTCCCGCGATCATTATCCTGTATCGCTCCCGCGACGATCTCACTGGCCGAGGCAGAGCCTTCGTCTATGAGTATGATCAACTTATTCTTTTCAAATTCGCCTTTGATTGTTGCTGTGTGTACTTTTTTTCGTTCGGAACGGCCCTGGGTATGAACGATCTCTTTTCCTGCCTCAAGGAATTCATCGGCAAGCATCACAGCAGCGTTTAGGTATCCTCCCGGATTACCACGCAGATCAAGAATAAGAGATGACAGGCCTTTTTTTCTCAAGTCTCTGAAGGCTTTCATATATTCATCATAGGTAGTGGCGCCAAACCGGCTGACTTTAATATAGCCTGTTTTTGTATCGATCATGTATGCCGCATCAATGCTATAGATCGGGATCTCCCCGCGTATGATGGAAAAGTCAATGAGTTTTTTTACACCTCTGCGCTTAACACTGATATTTACTTTACTTCCGCTTTCTCCTCGCAATTTCCCGATAACCTGTTGATTGGTTATTCTGACTCCTGCCGCGCTCTTTCCTTCGATCTTCACGATCATATCACCCGCCTGTATACCTAATGCTTCCGATGGACCTCCCGATATAGCCGATACCACCCGAATAGTATCCTTAATGATATTGAACTCAATACCGATACCGCCGAAATTGCCCTGCAAGGGTTCGTTCATAGCCTGCGCTTCTTTTGCTGTGACATACGATGAATGAGGATCTAAATTCTGAAGTAAAGTATTCAGCGCTTTATCTTCCAGTTGGGTTTGGTTTACTGTATCTACATACCTCTTTTGGATGTAACTGAGTAATTTCGCGATCTTATCATTGTTGGCAGTGGTTGTTGGATTATTGATAAAGCTATAGCGATAGCCAATATATATACCGAGCACCAGCAGAAGTGCAAAAACCAAAGGAAGATATATAAATCGCTTTGAAGAATTCATTTTAATTCGATCGGTATGTGTAAAAACAGACCGCAAATGTAGGATTAAATATTTTTTGGCCGATAGCGCTCCACTTCCACGCCAAATTTTTTCAGAAAATCAACGCCTTCGTCAGTTGCTATACCCTTGTATTCGGCATAAGAGTTCAGGTAAAATACTTTTTTAATGCCTAATGAGAACAACACTTTGGAGCAGGCAATACAGGGAGATAATGTTACATATATTGTAGCCCCTTCCAATGAAACATTGTTTTTTGCCGCATAAAGGATTGCATTTTGCTCGGCATGTAACGCCAGCGAACAACTGCCCTTGCTGTCGCGTGGGCAGCCGACTCCCGGCCACTCCTCATCGCAGTTATGCGTGCCTGCAGGCGGACCATTATATCCAAGCGAAATGATACGTGTATCTTTTGTAAGTACTGCGCCCACCTGCAGTTTCACGCAATGTGAACGTAAAGCGAGGCTTTGCGCCAGATCCATATAAATATCTTCAAAACGCGGACGTGTTTTTTGCATAAAAATCCTTTTTAAATTTCGGAGTTTGAAAAACTAATCAACGGGTTTTTCAACCGCTAATGTATATAATTACCGTAAGACGTGCACAAATCCTTTACTCAGGACGTCCTTAGGGTCTTCGAAGCAGGTTGACTGGTATTTTGCAATCCAGTAATATATACCATCATCCACCTCTTTGCCATTGCTTTTGCCGTCCCATTCCTTGGTTGGATCACCCGATTCAAAAACCCTTAAGCCCCACCTGTTATATATTTCAATATTAAAGGAACCAATGTAATCAAACTGGTTGGTTCTAAACAGGTCATTCTTGCCGTCGCCATTCGGAGTGATAATGTTTTGTGTTATTTCATAGCTTGGCATGATCGGTGGAGGGTCGCGCTCAATTATAGATTTTAATAATGTCTGGCAACCGGTAACGGATACGATTTGTACAGTATAAACATCCCCCAATTTAGGACTATTCACTTCAACTGTTTGTTGGTTTCCAATTACATTTCCTGCAGGATCTTTCCATAGATAACTCACATAACCGGCAGGCGCAATTAACTTTACTTTTTTTTCGCCCGGACAAAAACTCGACTTGATATCAAAAGTGGAACATTTCGCATCAATATAAGCGTATCCGAAATGTCCGCTCAATGAGCAATCCCGGGTGGTAAACTCAACTGTTATTTTTTGTGCCATGTATGCGGATAGATCTACACCAACAGTTGTCCAGTTTTTATAATTGAAGTTAGTATTAGAGCAAGTGAAGTTGCCCGAAAAAAGAGATTTAGTACATATGGTATCATTAAGAGAAATATAGGAACTATCTTTTCCAGCATATACTTCATAAAAAGAACAAGGGCCGGGCAGTTGATTTCCTATGCTGTCAAGCAACCGGACAGTAAACCTTGCCTGTTCAGTTGCTGAATGTGCTGTTGGATTTTGCAGTATGGCGGCATAGCTATAGGTAAACGCCGAACTGTTTTTATCAACAATAAAAGTCTTCTTTAGTCTTTCAGTTTTCCCGCCTGAAACAGCGTTACCTAATCTCACGGAAATATTATTTCCATCGGGAGCAATATAGGTTACTGCTGAGTCAATAGGCATTACCTTATCAATGAAGTCAAGCCTGTCATCATATCCGGTATAAGGAGAAGGCACAGGCAATACGGTAACGGCAGCTTTTGTTGTCATAATTGTGTGCCGGGCCAATGGATTACGAAAAGAAGCATTAGGCCCTGCATTTGAAAAACCAGTGGCATAAGTCGCAACATCAGTAATTGAATTAATTGATCCGGTATCAGCTTCCCAGGTATTAAAGTTCTGCGCTTCAAAATCAGTATTTAAACAGGGGTCATCGGCTAATGGGTTTTGCACATCTGGAGTGGACATAACCGATGGCCTGGATTTCTGTTCCTGCGAGTAATAATAAAGCAGTTTTCTGTATTCAACATACCCATCCAGTTCGGTTTTGAGAATGCCGGCTTTTATGGCTTCAGCCCTGCAGGTTGCTTCATCGAATGGAATTGGTTTAAAAGAAGTATTTTTTTCCTGTGCAAATCCCCCGATCGATCCAACAAATAAAAATGCTACAATAAATATTTTTTTGCCCATCACTATTTATTTTTTAGAGTTTCAAATACTTAATTATAAAAATCATAACATAGGCAATTGCCCTACTAATCGCCACAATCTATAAAGATAATCCAAAATTAACGCAAATACACATTTGATAAATAATTTGCCGGATGCGATTTTTCATGTAAGTTCGTTCCTCTTAATTTTAATGAATTTCTGTAGTTTTCGCCCAATAAGCTATAAATGAGGATAAATACCATATATATATTTTTGATTGTCTGTCAATTTTCCATGGGTCAAAACCTTGGAGCTTATTCGGACTACCGGAATTATTTCTATGTTTTTGACAATGGGGTATATAACCAGGCGGAATTTATGCCTATAAAAACTTTAAAAACAGGTGGAAGCAGTGTTGCATATATTGATAACAGCGACAATTTTAAAGTTTTTTACAATGGCAAGGTATACACTCTGGCTGATATTCCGCCATCCAATTTTCAGGCTACTGATAATATAGTGGCTTACTATAATGACAAAATACTTTATGTATTTGATAATGGAAATGCGATGCGTTTACCCGGATGGGCGGTTAATTATGTTGTCGGAGATAGTATTGCCGGCTTTTTTGATGAAAACAGCGGGTATTATAAAATATATTATAAGGGAGAGCTAATTATACTGCCTGATGCGCTTGACGTGAACTCAATGACAAGCTTTACTGCAGGAGATAATACCATTGCATATAGAAATAGTGCCGGCAGGTTGAAGGCTTTCTATCATGGCAGGTTTTATGACCTTGGAACAAATAATACAACTGCTTACAAAGCGGGCGCAGGCCTCATTGCTTTTATGGACGATTATAGTCAGTCGTTCAAAGTTTTTTATGATGGTATTATTGCCACATTGGAAAACCTTGCTCCCAGATCGATGCAGGTTGGAGATAATTTGATTGCCTATGTTGATGCCGGCGGAAACTTTAAGATCTTTTACAAGGGAGATGTTTATACGATAAGCACCGTTGAGCCTGAATTCTATTCGGTTGCGGATAATGTGGTTGTGTTTGGAACAGAGAATATAAATTTCAGTGTGTTTTACAAAGGGAAGATTCATTTACTTGAAAAAAATACGCCAACAGATTATCAGAAAGATTTTAACTCTGTGGCCTACATTGACAGGTATGGCTACCTGAAATTATTCTGTGACGGGCAGACGACGCAGGTCTCTAACATTAGAATTAACAATTATACGCTGACAAATAATGTATTGATGTATAGAACAGGACTGAACGATATTCACTTTTATTTGAATGGTAAGACATATTGAATAACAACAATAGAACACTTTTACCAGGGCATCAAGCCGATTTTTCCTGCTTTTCCAGTTTATCGATCCGTTCCACAATAGCATCTAAGTTGCGGAAGTGAACAAATGATTTCCGGTATTTATTAGCTTCGAATGCGGGAGAGCCCATCCAGGTCTGTCCGGTTCTTGTTATACTTTTCGAAACGCCTGCCTGTGCAGCAAGCATTGTGTTATCTGCGATCTGTAAATGACCAACAACTCCTACCTGTCCGCTGAACATACAATTCTTCCCTATTTTAGTTGAGCCCGCCACAACACCGTGAGCTGCTATGTATGTATTTTCACCAACTTCAACATTGTGCGCGATATGAATTAAGTTGTCGAACTTTACTCCTTTGCGAAGGATGGTCGATCCCAGTGTGGCTCTGTCAATGGCACAGTTGGCGCCTATCTCAACATCATCTTCAATAATAACATTACCTATCTGCGGAATTTTTTTATTGTCGTTCTGAGGAGCAAACCTGAATCCGTCACTTCCAATTACTGCTCCCGAATGAATAATACAGTTTTTGCCGATCATGCAATCCGAATATATTTTTACACCCGCAAACAGAGTTGTATTGTCACCAATTACAACATTGTCGCCAATATATACCTGGGGATATATTTTCACATTGTTTCCTATCCGCGCGTTTTCGCCAATAACGGCAAATTCACCCGCATAAATATTGCTGCCCACTTTAGCGCTTTCAGAAATGAAGGCCATTTTAGATACTCCGGTTTTATTGAGTTTTACCTGGTTATACATTTCCAATAATTTGGCAAATGCATTTTCGGCACTGTCAACCCGTATAAGTGTAGCAGTAACAGGAGCCGTTAAAACAAGATCTTTATTGACAATTATTAAAGTGGCCTTACTTGTATAAAGATACTGTGTATATAAGGGATTGGCGAGGAACGAAATGGAGCCGGGTTCGCCTTCTTCAATCTTTGATAATTTAGTTACTTCTGCGGTTTCATTTCCTTCGATCTGTCCTTTAATAAGGTCTGCAATTTGCCTGGCGGTGAATTTCATTTTAAACTATTTTTAATGATATACGTAAAGCTATTGATAATTTTTTTATTTCTGACCTGTGTACTGATGCACTTTGATATGTATGCAGAGAATAGTTAATGATCACATTGGAAGTCACTTCCAAATTTCCATTTTCAATGTCTCTTCGAGGAAACCTGTTGTTTCATGTTCCACATCTGCAATGCCCTTGCTCCATAAACCTGAGGCTATAGCATGAGTGCCGGCATTCGGTATTGCCACTTTTCTTTTCAAAGTGTTAACTGTTCCTAATTGATCGAACATGTTGAGCATAGCAGGAACTGAAACAATATTGTCCTGCTCTTTTTCATTTTTATAATAGTAGCACATTAATACGGGCTGTTTAATTTTATTAAAGACATCTTTTGTCATGGTGTGTTCTAATATATTTTTCAAACACACAATTGCTTCTATCCTGTATTTCATGTTCCAGTATTTTTCGGCACTCGCGGGGCCCGGAAATGCGTAATAATTTCCACCTACAATCATCCTTGCAATTTGCAATCCCCAGGGACGGGTTAGCAGGAATGACCGGGAGTCGCGCAAGTCAACATTCGGGGAGTAAAGGATCAATCCTGCAATATCAGGATTTCCTGAAGCGATATACAATGCAAATGTGCAGCCGGTGGAAGTTCCCATAATAATGACTTTTTTGCCAAGGCATGCGGCTTCAGCTACTGCTTCTTTGGCGGTGGCCAGGTATTTTTTTTCATCAAGTTCAAGCAGTGGTTCCTGTTCTTTAAGTCCATGAGCGTATAAACGGGGCAGGTATAAATTGCAGCCAAATTTACGGGCTATATCGCGATGCACCGGATCGCCTTCTTCGGGACTTGCGGAAAATCCGTGCAGGTAAACAATACAATAGGGAGTTTTATCTTTTTTAACGCTGTCGTTCCATACTATACGCGACTCATTATCCGGTTTTATGTTTTTAATAAGAGTCTCCCGCCTGATGATGTTCTGTTCCACCATTCGGGGTGTCATATTTAGTTTTTGCAACTGGTTATCAAGTTCAGGATCATTGGGTTTAGGACCAAGGAAATACCCTGCAGAAAGTATAGCTGCTGTAATGAATACACGGAGAACAGTTTTTTTTCCTGACATTAACAAAAATGGTGAATTGCTTGTATCCTTATCTAAAGGTTATAATATGCTCTCAATCCCGCAACATGCTGTAATGTAAGCTTTGGATCAGTTCCGATCTTAATATTTTCGTAAGAAGGATTATAAAGCAGTTGCAGGGTCCATTTTGCGGTGGCGTTAAGGTTTATACCAAGCCCGGCGAAGGCGCCAAATCCAACTCCGGTAAGATTTTTAGCCCGGTAGGTTACGTAACCTATGTTGTTGTAAAAAGTTGTTAATTCTATCTGAAGGTAATTGATCAGGATCTGATTTTTATCAAACTTTGCCATGGAAACAACCGCGCCTCCTTCAACGAAAAAATTAAGGGGATTTTCCTCTTCGCCCAAAATTCGCTGATAACCGAGTTGAAACATAAGGCGTTGTTCAGCGCCAATTATTGAGAATGTTTTGTAATTGATATAGCCGGGTGTTGTGGGGCTAATATTTGGTGTTGTTAACGTAATGGTAAAATCGCCGCTTACTGTAAGTTTGGAAGCATTCACGTTTAATATGATCGCATCCCTGTTATTAAAGCAATAGCGTGTTTGAGCGCCCACCATTAAGGCAAGGTTGTATCTTACATTTACCGGCATGTCACTTTCACTAAAACTCCAGTCGGTGTGATTCACGTTCAGTGCCTGCGCTATCCTGTCGGGCTGCCCGTTACCGCCTCCGTATTCAATGATTATTTTGCGGTACATCCAGCTGTTCGCGAAATCATTTTTGGCACTATTTATATCGTAACCATATCCATCATACAGATTCGCCGTGTATTTATTGGCAAATAAAGTGCCGACCATTAATCCTGCATGAAAGCCCTTTACGTTTTTAATTACTGAATTGACTGTTTCTTCCTCCTGCGCCATGCCATTGATGGTGGGGATAAAAAACAGCGCAAGCACTGCTTTTATTAAAATACGCTTAATTGGTATATGCATAGTTTAATACGATCGTGGTAGACTTGTTCGCAGAAACATTCACACTTCGAAGATATGGCATAAATTGAAAAATATCAATTATGTATACCGTCAGCGAGCAATGGACTAAATTAAGCAATATTACTTTTTATCAGAACCTTCCTGTACTTTGTAAAAATACTGGACTTCGAGATAAATCCTACATACTGATCATGGTCGATCACCGGTAAGTTCCACACGCCGGCTTCATCAAATTTTTTCATAACGGCGTGCATAGATTCATCGGAGGTAACTGTTGCAGCGGGTTTTCGCATGAGTTCCTTTGCAAGAACAGTATCGTAGAGCTCTGATTTGAACATCACTTCCCGGATATTGTCAAGCAGGATCACTCCCAGAAGATGATTCTCGGCATCCACAACGGGGAAAATATTACGGTTGGAATGCGCGACTACTTCTACCAGTTCGCGGAGCTTTGAGTCAGGCATTACTTTATGAAAATCAGTTTCGATGATCGTAGATATTTTAAGTGATGCAAGGATGCTCTTATCTTTGCTGTGTGTAAGTATATGGCCTTTTTTCGCGAGTTTTTTCGCGTCCATTGAAAATGGTTCGAAATATTTTGCAACAGTAAAGCTGATAGCGGATACGATCATGAGTGGTATCATCAGGTCATAGCCTCCTGTAATTTCAACGATAAGGAATATGGCGGTTAGGGGAGCATGAAATATGCCGGATAATATACCTGCCATGGCAACTATGGTGAAGTTTCCCTCGGGCAGTTTTGTTATACCGAGCATACTGA
>JACPDY010000125.1 GCA_016183775.1 Bacteroidota bacterium | reverse complement strand
GTTTACAGGTTAAGCACCAACCGTTGTTACCAAACATACAAGCAATTGTGTGTGGGAGTACGAAGATGAAAATTTACGCTCTTAACCTGTTCTTAAAAAATTGAATATCAATGCTTAACTAAATTATATACAGATGAAAAACTTTCATCAGTTCCATGCTTTTGCAAAGGGTAAGGTTAGTCAGTCTCTAAAGAGCAATAATAACGCGGTCATCTATACCCGTGTTTCATCTAAAGAGCAGGCCGATACTAACCAAAGTCTTGAGACCCAAAAAAAATATTGCATTGAGTACGCCACAAAAAATAGTTTGATCGTGTTGGGCTTTTTCGGTGGTACTTATGAAAGTGCAAAAACCGATGAACGGAATGAGTTCAACCGGATGATAACATTTTTGAAAAAATCAAAAGAGAAAATTTCATGCCTTCTCGTTTATAGCCTTGATCGGTTTAGCCGTTCGGGGGAGAATGCTATTTATATTTCTTCTCAGCTTAAAAAGGAAGGAATCACGATTATTTCTGTAACACAGCCTATAGATGTTTCAACTCATGCCGGAGTCTTGCAACAAAACATTCAATTCATTTTTAGTAAATACGATAACGACTTAAGAATGCAGAAGTGCGTAGATGGTATGAGGGAGAAGCTCAAAAGAGGTGAATGGCTGGGTGCTGCGCCTGTTGGATATTCTTATGACCGAACTCATGGCGGGAAGGAACAGAAGATAATTATTAATGAAAAAGGCACATTAATTAAGAATGCATTTCTTTGGAAATTGGAAGGACTTTCTAATATACAAATTGTTAATAAGTTAAGATCATTGGGAATGAAGATGACACCCCAGCTTCTTTCAAACGTATTCCGAAACCCATTTTATTGTGGATTAATTTCTCACAACATGTTAAAAGGAGAAATTGTGGAAGGAAAACATCCGGCTCTTATTTCAAAGGAATTGTTTTTAAGTGCCAGCAAACTAATCAAAAGGGGAGGGTATAAGCAAAAAAAGGAAAATGAGCACCTTCCTTTAAAGCAATTTGTCAAATGCGAGAAATGCGGTTCTCCCTATTCCGGATACATTGTTAAAAAGAAAGGCCTGTATTATTATAAATGCAATGGCAAAAAATGCCATTGTAATAGAAGCGCTAAAATTGTCCATGATAATTTCATTCATTTCCTCGGTGTCAATAGCACTGAGCCGGCATACAGCAGCATATATCAAAAGACATTGGAGTATATCTACAATAAGGAAATTTCATCTGGCAAAGCCAGACATGAGGAGCTTTCTATCCAAGTAATAGAGATGAAGGCAAAATTATACACAGTCGAGGAGCGATTTGCTTGTGGAGAAATTGAACAGAATATTTACTATAAGGTTTCTGAAAAATTTAAGGCAGAAATCAGGGTATTGGAGGAAAGTATTGAAAAGTCAGTCCTGAGATTATCTAACCCGGGAAAAGTGATTAATTTTATAGTAAACTTATCCTCTAACTTCCCTACTACGTGGGATTTGGGAGATTATACTCAAAAGCAAAATGTTCAAAAACTTCTGTTTCCTAATGGTCTCCGGTATAATAAAGAAAAGGATGAATATCTAACCCCCAGATGGAGTTCTCCAATCGCTGTAACTTCCTGTATTTCAAATGCTTTAAAGGGAAAGAAAAACGGGATACCAGATGATTTATCTGAAATATCCCGTTTGGTAGCGGGGGCTGGATTCGAACCAACGACCTTTGGGTTATGAGCCCAACGAGCTACCCCTGCTCTACCCCGCACTATATTATTCTTAGGAAGAATCTCGTGAATTGTGATGCAAATATATATTTAGTTTCTTTGTAAGCAAACAAATTCTTATTAACAATTTTTATTCCGCTATCTTGACACACAAATGATGAACCATAAAGCAGGATTTGTAAATATCATTGGCAACCCTAATGTGGGCAAGTCAACATTAATGAATGCCCTTGTGGGTGAAAAGCTTTCTATCATTACTTCCAAAGCGCAAACAACACGCCATCGCATAATAGGGATCGTGAATGGCGAGGGTTTTCAGATCGTTTATTCTGATACACCCGGTGTTTTGAAAGCTGGTTATAAGCTGCATGAAAAAATGATGGAGTTTGTAAACACCGCTTTGATCGATGCAGATGTGATCTTATTTGTAACGGACATAACTGATGATAAGCCTGTTGAAGATAGTGTGCTTGCTAAAGTGAAAGTGGCCACTGTACCGGTCTTGCTGCTTATCAATAAAATTGATCTGGCAGATCAGTTGAAACTTGAACATAAAGTTCAGTTTTGGGCAAAAGAATTACCAAAGGCGGAAATTATTCCTGTATCCGCCATTGAAAAATTCAATCTCAATATTATTTTCGACAAAATAATTTCATTATTGCCTGTTTCTCCGCCCTATTATGATAAAGAAGAACTTACGGACAAAACGCAGCGGTTTTTTGTTTCAGAAATTATTCGTGAGAAGGTTTTGTTGATCTACGAAAAGGAGATTCCATATTCGGTTGAGATCATTATTGAAAGTTTTAAGGAAGAAGAGCATATCACCAAAATAAGCGCTGTTATTCTTGTTGAGCGTGATTCGCAAAAGGGGATCATGATAGGTCACCAGGGAAAAAACCTCAAAAGAGTAGGTACTGATGCGCGAAAGGATATTGAGGGGTTTTTAGGTAAAAAGGTTTTCCTTGAATTGTTTGTGAAGGTTGATAAAGACTGGCGGAATAACGAAGGTAAGCTGAAACACTTTGGGTATAACTAAGATCAACGAATAACGAATAAGGTACGAATTTGCGAATGGATCATCCTCTTCATTCGCGTCAAATACAGTCGGATAACATTCTTCTTCCATTCGTTAGTGTTCACATTCATATTTGAATATAAATGAGTTCGTGAATCTTTGATTTCGTACATTCGTGCCTTATTCGTTATTCGTTGATGTATCATGGCTAATATAGTTGCAATAGTAGGGCGTCCGAATGTAGGTAAATCAACCTTATTTAATCGGTTAACTGAAACCCGGCAGGCGATCGTTGATGAGATGTCCGGAGTTACCCGTGACCGTCATTATGGTAAAGCCTCGTGGAACGGCGTTGAATTTTCTGTAATTGATACAGGTGGATATGTAAAGGGTTCTGAAGATATTTTTGAAGGTGAGATACGTCGCCAGGTGGAGCTGGCCATTGATGAAGCCAATGTTATTCTTTTTGTGGTTGATGTTACAATCGGCATTTCTCATTTAGATGAAGCGGTTGCGGCGATCCTGCGAAAAGCAAAAAAACATTTCATTTTAGTTTCAAATAAAGTTGATAACAATGAGCGGATCGGCCTTTCATCTGAATTTTATTCACTTGGACTCGGTGAAGTATTTTCTGTTTCGGCAATAAGCGGAAGTGGTACAGGTGAATTGCTCGATGAATTGGTGAAGCACCTTGATAAAGAAAAAATTATTGAAGAAACGAATCTTCCGAGGATTGCCATTGTTGGCCGTCCCAATGTGGGTAAATCATCGTTGTTAAATTCTTTACTTGGTATTGAACGGAGTATTGTTACCGATATCGCCGGTACTACCCGTGATACCATCAATACACATTACAACCAATTCGGAAAGGATTTTATCCTGGTTGATACCGCCGGTATCCGGAAGAAAGCGAAAGTGCACGAGGACATAGAGTTTTATTCTGTTATGCGTTCAGTACGTGCGATAGAGGAGTGTGATGTTTGCTTGCTGCTGATCGATGCGCAGGTTGGCATTGAAGCGCAGGACATGAGTATTTTTCGCCTTGTGGAGAAGAACAGGAAAGGACTTGTAATAGTGGTCAACAAATGGGACCTGGTTAAAGGAAAGAACACAAAAAGTACCAAAGATTATGAAGAGTATATTAAAAAAATGACCGCCCCGTTTACGGATGTACCTATCGTGTTCACATCAGCCATAACCAAGCAGCGTATTTTAAAAGCAGTCGAAGTCGCTTTGCAGGTAAATGAGAACCGGATAAAGAAAATATCCACCTCAAAGCTGAATGAGGTAATGCAAACCGAAATTGATAATTATCCGCCGCCTTCCATCAAAGGCAAATATGTAAAAATTAAATACGCGCAGCAATTACATACACATGCTCCGTCTTTCGCGTTTTTCTGCAACCTGCCTCAATATGTAAATGAGCCCTATAAACGTTATCTCGAAAATAAGATACGGGAGCATTTTGACTTTAAAGGCGTGCCTATACAGGTGTTTATGAGGAAAAAGTAGTTTTCCGGATAAGGGAATAGGCCTTCTTAAGGCCTACTTGACCAATTTATCCTTAAAAACCTTTTCGAATTTATCCAATTTTGGTTTTATTATAAACTGGCAATAGGGTTGATCACCATTGAGATTATAATAATTCTGGTGATAATCCTCGGCCCTGTAAAACACAGTGAACGGACTTATTTCAGTTACAATTGGTTTATCCCAGGCGCCAGAGGCATTTAATTCTTCCTTATATTTTTCAGCCAGCTCTTTTTGTTTGTCAGTATGGTAATATATAACAGAGCGATATTGTGTGCCAACATCATTCCCTTGGCGGTTAAGTGTTGTAGGGTCGTGAACTTTCCAGAATACTTCCAGCAATTGTTCAAAGCTTACCTGCTTTGGATCATAAAGGATCTGTGTAACTTCCGCATGTCCTGTTGTGCCGGCACATACTTCTTTATAAGAGGGATTCTTGACCGTTCCGCCTGAGTAACCCGAACTAACGGCAACAACACCTTTTACCTGTTGGTAAACAGCCTCAACGCACCAAAAGCAGCCGGCACCAAATGTGGCTGTGTCCAGATCATTGAATGAAATATCAGTTGTGTTCATTTGTGTAACCTCCTTTGTTTTTGATTGTGCGCAGGATAAAATTGTCATTCCTAACAACATACTACTGGCTATATAATTTAATTTCTTCACAATTTTTCTTTTGCTTATCAAAGCAAGAATCATTCCATTCATTGTTTCTAATATAGTCGGAGTTCCGGGGCGAAAAAAAGGAGGAAATAAGACATTCCTCCCTTTTGTTTATACGCGAAATAATGAATTATGCTTCCACAACAGCTTCTTTATTCTGTATGGCGAAAGCTTTTCTGAACGGTTCAACCAATTCCAGTTTTTCCCAGCCAAAGGTTTCGTATTTTTTACCATTCACTTCCTTAACGCCAGGTGTGCGGCCCATGTGTCCGTATGCTGCTGTGTCGGAATAGATCGGATTTTTTAAACCAAATCGTTTAACAATTGCGCTTGGGCGCAGGTCAACTAATCCGGCGACAAGTGTAGCTATCTCACCATCGCTTAATTTTTTGCCTTCTTTATTACGGGCTTTGCAGGTGCCATAGGTATTCACATATAAACCAACAGGTTGTGCAACACCAATTGCATAAGCTACCTGTACAAGAACTTCATCGCAAACTCCGGCGGCAACAAGATTTTTAGCTATGTGACGTGTAGCATAAGCTGCCGAGCGGTCAACTTTTGAAGAATCTTTTCCTGAGAAAGCACCTCCGCCATGTGCCCCGCGTCCGCCATAAGTGTCAACTATTATTTTGCGACCCGTTAAACCTGTATCGCCATGAGGACCGCCAATAACAAACTTACCGGTAGGATTTATAAAATATTTAATGCCATCGACAAATAATTTTTTAACACGCGAAGGTAATTGTTTTTTAACACGGGGTATGAGTATGTTCACTACATCATCATGTATTTTTGCCTGCATTTCTTTTTCGCTTGCAAAATCATCGTGCTGGGTAGAAAGTACTATTGTTTCAATTTTTTCAGGTTTACCTTTGTCGCTGTATTGTATAGTAACCTGCGACTTGGCATCCGGACGAAGGTATTTCATCTTCTTTCCTTCTCTGCGTATGTCGGCAAGTTCGCGTAATAATAAATGAGACAACTCCAAAGGGAGCGGCATATAATTATCTGTTTCAAGACAAGCATACCCGAACATCATTCCCTGGTCGCCTGCACCTTGTTCTTCTTCCTTTGTACGTTCAACACCCTGGTTGATATCGGAAGATTGCTCATGCAATACATTTATTACACCACATGAAACAGCATCGAACTGGTACTCGGATTTTGTATATCCAATACGCGCAATAACATCACGCGCAATCTTCTGTACATCAACTTTGGCTTTAGCCGCTTCATTGCTTTTGATCTCTCCTCCAACAACAACCAATCCTGTTGTTACAAAAGTTTCACATGCAACTTTGGCATTTGAATCATACGTTAAAAACGCATCAATAATTGCATCTGATATCTGGTCAGCTACTTTATCCGGGTGTCCTTCTGATACCGATTCTGAGGTAAATAAATACGACATTTGTTTTAATTTTTAGTTAGGGCTGCTAAAATACAACTATACCATGTATTTGCAAAAAAAATAGGTTTTAAATGGACCAAAGCTGCTATATTTGGGGTTATTAAGTAGGAATAAGTGAGAATTGACAATAATGATGCGAAGAAAAAATTTGTGGGGGATTCGATCAATCGGTTTATTATTGTCAATAATCAGTCTTTTATGTTTCAATGTAACACAAGCACAAGACCAGGAATCCTGTAACTGTCCCAGTGGCGGGCCTGCGGGTAAGGGTACTTTTTATGGGTATTGGGGATATAACAAAGATTACTTCAGTAAAAGCGACATTCATTTTTCTGATAAAGGTTTAGGCCAGTACGAGTTTACAATTTATAGTGCCAAAGCAACTGATAGGCCCGATATAAATAAGATATTTAAAGTTGATCTTACAATACCCCAGTATAATTATGGAATTGGGTATTACCTGAACAATAAGCGCGATCTGGGTGTTGAAATTTCTTTTGATCACGTTAAATATGTTGTTGATGATTATCAAACGCTCCGTGTTAAAGGCACAATACATGGAAGATATTACGATAAAGATACCATTGTTGAGCCCGGCAAGCTTATACACTTTGAGCATACCGATGGGGCTAACTTTTTAATGTTAAATGGTATCAAGCGTCAGCGCTTATTGGTAAGGAAGGATAAGAAACATTGGCTAAGCGCTGTTGTAAAAGTTGGCGCAGGCGTTGTAATTCCACGTACAGATATTACCATGTTCGGGACACAACTTAACACCCGTTTTCACCTGGCGGGGTATGTGGCAGGTGTTGATATTGGTTTACGGTACGATTTTTTTAAACACTTCTTTCTTGAGCCGTCCTTTAAAGGTGCTTTTGCCAATTATCTCAATGTGCTTACGCTAGGATCGGGGAGGGCCAGCCATCATTTTTGGTGCGGGCAGATTATTTTATTGGGAGGATATCAATTTCCCTAGTAAAATTAAGTTGCTGTTTATCAGTCAGATGTAAACTATTTTAAGGTGTTGTTAAACCTTTTTCAATCCATTCCGTCAAACAGTAGATTTCGAAATAAAAAACTAATACTAACATAAAAAGTAAACAAAATGAAAACGAAAAATCTGATCCTGAAAAGTATTCTTGTAATAACTGCCGCAAGTTTGGTTATAACAAGTTGTAAGAAAAAAACAGACGATGACAACGATACCGATTCGGCAAGAGACAATGCGGCGATGCCGCTAATATTTCTGACGAAGCCGGCCAGAAAGGTACTGTAGCGAATTATAAAGGTATAGAGAACAGCCACCTGCTTTCTACCTGTGCTACTGTAACCTTTTCTAATAAAAACAATACGGATAAGGACACTATTACTGTAGATTTCGGAGCTGCAAATTGTGTTTGCGCCGATGGTCGTTCAAGACGCGGTCAGATTATTGTATACTACACCGGTAAATTCAAACAACCCGGATCGAGTCATACTATCACCTTCAATAACTATTATGTAGATGATAATAATGTTTCAGGTACTAAAACTGTCACTAATAATGGTTTTAATACGAACAGTAATATGAACTGGACCATCAGTGTAAATGGCACCATTACATTGGCTGCCGGTGGGTCCATAACATGGACATCTACACGCGGACGTGAATTATTGGCAGGTTGGAATGCTGCAGACAGTACAATTTCATGGGCAACTTCAAAGTGGTCGATCACCGGAAGTGCTAATGGTACAAATTCAAAAGGTGTGACATATACAGCCAATATCAAGAGTGCTCTTATTCGTGACTTTACTTGTCCGACTCTTGTAGGAAAGCGTCACTTTACACAAGGTGTTGTTGACATTACTCCCGGAGGCAAACCTACACGCACAATTGATTTCGGTAATGGAACATGTGATGATCAGGCTACTGTAACTATAAATGGTAAAGTGTATAAAGTTACTTTGAGATAAGTAACTATAAAGCCTTAAATTAAGGAGAGGCGCATGAGTAAGGAAAACCTTTATTTATAACCATTTTAAAAATCACACTATGAAAACAGCAATTAAATTATCTATTTTGGCACTTGTTATTTTTACAGCGTCATGCAAAAAGGAAACGGATAAATATTCAAGTTCTCCTACTGCCATACCTGAGAGTTCTGTCATTTCTACAAATTCATCACTTGATGATGTTAATTTAATTAACGAAAACTTGGTTCTTGATCCAAACATTTCAATTGGTACCGAAGACCAGGATTTTTATATTGCAGATGATGGAATGGGAGATGAAACAGAGTTAGGAAATAATGCGAAGGGACATCGCCCCCTGTGTTTTATTCATTGCTTAAAAAAGCAACAGTTGGACTCAAATCAGGTACATGCGCTTCATAATAATTTTATTCAACTTGCAAATTGTAAAATGGCGGCTGTTAAACGGATCAGAGCTATTAATGATTCAATTATACATCGCGCAAACAATATAAAGAAGCATTTGATACAAGATTATAAGGACGGTAAAATAACCAAAGCGCAATTGAGAAATTCATTAGAGAAACTAAACAAACATACCCACGGATTATTAATGAGTAATTTTGACAGAAAAATTCTAATTAAGCAACTTGTGAATTGCCATAACACCTTTAAAATTAACCTTGGCAAAATATTAAACGCTGTACAAATAAAAGCATTTAAAGCTTGCTTATTGAATTGTTAGGGCTATTGTTGTATCAGGACATAAGACTTGTTTAAATGAAAGAGCGCTGCCATGAGGTGGCGCTCTTTTTGTTTTCGGTTTCGCTCGAACTGGCTATTTCATAATAGTCTGGTCGGTTCGAGCTTGTCAGTTCGGCGTGGTTGCGAACTAATAATCCTTCAAATAATAGATCCTGTAATCCGGATAGTGAGCGTTAAAGTATCCGAACCCCCCTTTTACATTTGTGGGATAATTTATGGGTTCGCCGCTCAACTGATTGAACCAGCCGCCGGCACGCTGGTAGGCAGTTAAAAATTCATAATAGCCTTTGCTTATGTTAGATAATACCAACGCCACGGTGTCAGTTGCTTTTATACCCTCAAACTTTCGGTTAAATGTAAACTCAGGCTTATCAAATGTTTTATCACTGAAAATATCCATTGCGTTCAGCTGGTTGGAGCCGCGGCTAAAATAGCTGTTTATATCGATGCTTGATGAGCCGCCCGATCGCTTTAAGAAATAATTGACTACATAGTAATTATCCACCCCGGGCAGGTCAGTAAAGGTATATTCAACACTTACGACAGTGTCTTTTGCTGTTTTATCCACTTTGGGAATAATGGTATCAAACATAACAGCCGGTAATAAGGTGGTTGTAGCTCTTGCCTCCAGGTTCCTTTCTGTGTCTTTTGCATACAGAGTATATGTTCCATAGTTTTCCTGTAAAGTATTCAGGCTTGCATATATGCCGGGAACAACCATTAACAGGGTATCTGTTTTTCCGTTATGAGTAACTGTAACAAAAGCATTTTTGGTGACAATGCTGTCTACATAATTGTTACCCGAATCAGCATGTGCTGTTTGCGAAAGTGCGCTGAAACTTCTTGTAAGTGCCACAAGCATAATACTACCCGGAACTATCTGTGATGATACAACCAGTTTTGGTGTTGGTGTATCTATTTTAATGTCGATTGGCTTTGGCATACAGGCTGTGAAAATGGTAAACAGTAAACAGTAAACGGTAAGCGGTAAGTGTGGTTTTAGAAAACGAACTTCCGACTTCTCCCTGTCTGCCGAAGCATTAGCGAAGGCAGAACTTCCGACTTCCGACTTCCGACTTCCGACTTCTGACTTCTTTTTAAACATGTCGTTCAATATTAAAAACTAAAATTAAATCCTATTGATGGAATAAAACCAAATAGTCCAACCGCCTGGTATTTATATCCGCTGCCTTCGCCTGTGATTCTTATCTGGTAAGGCTGTGCACGATTATAAAAATTATAGGCGCCTAAAAACAATTCACTCTTCCAATGTTTGTGTTCTTTTGATTTTAAAACAAAATTAATATCGAGCCTGTGTGAGGCCGGGAGTTGAACGGCATTGCGATCAGTGTAAACCGGGAAAATATCGGCTCCTGTCAATGCTGCGTTCGGCATAAAATAATTGCCAACGACCGGGGTGAAACGAAGACCTGATGAATAGACCCATACTGCTGAAACGCTCCAGCGTTTGCTTAGTTCATAATTCACCACAAACGACCAGTCGTGCCGGCGATCATATTTGGCATAATATTCCTTTCCATTGTTCAGATCTTCAAACTTGCGTGTTGAAACGGATAATGTATAACCAATCCATCCGTTAAAACGGCCTGCTGTTTTGTTTAGAAAAAGTTCAATGCCGCTTGCTGCGCCCTTCCCGCTTACTATCTCGTCTTCAAAATTGTTATTCAGTATAAGGTTGGCTCCTTGATACCAAAGGTCGGTTGGCAAAGCGATGGACGAACTGGATACGAGGTGCATATATTGTATCATGCGCGACAATCCGAATTTTAGTGATTGTGTTTCTGTTAATACGCGTGTAGCCGAAAGCCTTGGCTCAAATCCACCGTAGCTGGTTCCGTTCGCATTAACGAATGAAATGCGCCCACCATAATTAATATTCCAGCGTGCGTTGAGTGAGCGATCGTTCAGCCCGTAAATTGCCATTTCCTGGGTCGACAATAACCCGCCTTCCTGCGAAGCAAGTGCCTGCGATATCTCGCCGGAAGTACTTACCACATTGGGCCTGAAACTGTGGTTCACTATCGAGCCGCCAAACATAAATTTATTTTCACTTGTCTTGTAGTAGTTATAATCGGCTTTGCCGCCCAGGTCCATTATGCTTGATTTGACAAGAACAGAATTATTGGCAAAATCACCATGCACATCGTACCTGAAGCGCGTGTATATAAGCGATACGTTGGAAAAGAGTTTGTCGTTTTTATACAAATGATTCCAGCGCAAAGTTCCGGTTATATTGCCCAGGTAAAAGCCGAAATCGAGCAGTGATGAATCCGCTTTTTGTTTGAAGGCCAGGACATCATCTCCAATATAACTGCTCAGGTAAATGCGATCGCGGTTGGTTATTTTATAATTGACTTTCGCGTTTATGTCGTAGAAATAGTAGGGGAGTACACTCTTGCCATAAGCAAGTTTGAATACCTGGTCGATGTATGATCTGCGTCCGGAAATAATGAATGATGCTGTATCTTTTATAATGGGTCCTTGCACTGTAAGGTGAGACGACAATAAGCCTATACCCCCATCAACATGGTATTTTTGCATATCTCCTTCCTTCATACGAATATCCATCACGGCGGAAAGCCGTCCGCCATAACTTGCGGGAAAGCCGCCTTTGTATATCATCACATCTTTCAGCGCATCATTATTGAATACCGAAAAGAAGCCGAACAAATGCGAAACATTATAAACAGTAGCCTCATCAACCAGTATCAGGTTCTGATCGGCATCGCCGCCGCGTACATACATGCCGGTCTGGCCCTCGCCACCCCGTTTTATACCGGGCATCAATTGCATCACTTTAATTATATCCACTTCGCCGCCGATACAAGGTACATGCTTGATCTGCTCAATTGGCAAACTGATCATACCCATTTGTGTGGACTTCACTTCTTCTTTTTCTTTGGAAGATTCGGCTGACACAACAACTTCCTTTAAAGCGGTTGACTCAGGTTTGAATTTGAGGTTAAGCGAGACATTTTTGTTAAGAGTGATCCTTTTCGTTGTGGTCTCATAACTAATGAAAGAGAATGACACATCGTAAGTTCCTTCGGGTAATGTGAGTGAATAAAAGCCATAAGTATTGGCAGTGGTTCCTTTACCAAGTGATTTTACGTATACAATTGCGCCTATAATGGTTTCGCCATTCGTTGAGTCGGCAATAGTTCCGCTCAGGGTATAGGTTTGCTGTGCGGATAGTGTACCCCATGTGCAAACAAAAAATATAAAAAGACGAAAGATTGGCCGAAACATTGGTTTGTGGCTGTTAAGGACAAGCAAGGTAATTAATTCCCACAAAAAGTAATTGTATTGGGTCTGAATATTTTACTCCCCCGCACTCACCTTTTTTACCAAAGCGCGTTTGGCAATAGGTAGCAGCGTTTGCTCAAGTGGTAATTTCAGATCGCTTTCCACCGCGAAGGCAGCGGGATTAGGAAGGTTTTTGTTTTCGCGTACCAGGTCGGTTTTAATGTACTCGTAGGTGTTAATAAAATTTTTGGTGTATGACTTTACGTAAGTGGTATGTATGCCGCGGTACTTTTCATCGGGCTGCTGGAAAATAGTGATCTGGTATTCGTATACAACTGTATCCGCGCTCGCATTCTTAATAAACATGTAACCTTGTTCAGGGTATAATGGCATCACACCTACCGGCAAAATGCTCAGTTGTTCCTCTATAAAATCATATATTTTTTTTCCTTCGCTTAACGAGTGTTTGAACTGTGGAATGGAATATTCAATGATCGACTCCAGTTCGGCCATTAATGCGTCATCCTCAACCATTTTTTCATAGCTTATCAGGAAGCGTTCCATATCCACTTGCTGCATACGCTGAGGAAAGGCGTCTTTTAAATGCTGTTTATTTTCTTTAATGGATATTAACTGGCGGTAATGTTCAACCAATTCCGACAAGGAAGGGTAGAGGCGATTGGATTCAAAATTCTCGCTAACCTCTTTTATGTATGCCAACACTACATATTTTTTGTACTCAAAATCAATATGCTTTTCGGTTAACCAGTTTTTGCTTAGCATGTTTTTGATTTGTTAGTTGTATCTATTAATAACCTTGACCCCAAAACCCAAG
This sequence comes from Bacteroidota bacterium, assembly GCA_016183775.1. Classification (NCBI taxonomy): domain Bacteria; kingdom Pseudomonadati; phylum Bacteroidota; species Bacteroidota bacterium. Next base: position 6,510 of record JACPDY010000125.1, on the reverse strand, counting down.
AACCTTGAACCCTGAACTCAAAACTTTGAACCCTAATCTAAGTTATTAAACGTAAAATGTGCATAAATGTTTCATTTTTTATCAACTTCCGGCTGTTAAGATTCATAATATTGTGTGTATTACAAAATGTTCTAAAATACCATGCAAACAAACAAACTCCTCTGTTTTAGCCTCGTCGGACTGGCTATTGTTCTTACTTCATGCGTACCACAGCGTTTGCTTGAAGAAGAGAAAACAAAACGTAAAAGCTGTGAAGAGGAACTTTCTTCAATAAAGACAAGACAGCAGGAATTTGAAGCGCAAAACAAAGAAATGAAGATCACCCTGAACGACGTGCAGCAAAGGCTGGACAAACTTCAGAAGGATACTGCGCTGATGGGCAGCAGTTATCGCTTAATGGCGCTTAAATACGACAAACTTAACGGCGTAAACGAGCAATTGCTTGAGAAGTATAATAAAATGATGGACATAAATATTAATGACACCAAGAAAATATCTACAGAGCTACAGGCAACACAGGAGTCGCTGCTTAAAAGGCAGGATGAACTTAAAGCGCTGGAGGCAAGCCTGAATGAAAAACAAAAGACGCTCGACCAGGTGAAGGCTGAACTTCAGCTCCGGGAGAAAAAGATCGCCGAGATGCAGGAGATATTGAAAAGGAAAGATGACGCGGTTATTGCCTTGAAAAATAAAGTGACGGATGCCTTGCTCGGTTTCGAAAATAAAGGCCTGACCATTACACAGAAAAATGGAAAGGTCTATGTTTCGCTTGATGAAAGTTTGTTATTCGCTTCCGGCAAAACCAATGTGGAAGCCAAAGGTGCCGAAGCATTAAAAAAACTGGCCAGTGTACTCGAACAAAATACCGACATCAATGTAATGGTGGAGGGTCATACGGATAATGTTCCGATGAAGGGATCCGGAGATATTAAGGACAACTGGGATCTGAGTGTTATGCGGGCTACGTCCATCATAAAAATTCTTACATCCAACAAAAATGTTGATCCTAAACGATTGACAGCAGCCGGCCGCGGCGAATACTTCCCGATCGACCCTGCCAGCACTTCGGATGCCCGTAAGAAGAACCGCAGGACAGAAATTATTTTAACTCCTAAACTGGACGAACTGTTTAAGATACTGGAAACGAATTAGAATTCGGTTATCAGCTATGAAATAGTAGTCGGTTTAGAATTTTAACACCGGGAGAATACCGATCACTGATCACTGGTTACCTCTTCTACCGATCACCCCTTTTGTACCCTATATCACCTTATCCGGATTGTCTGTCAAAAACGATTTCCAGCCCGAATGACTCTTTTTACCACCGCTTTTGTTTCTTTGGAAGTAATGACACACCGCCGCTGCCAATCCATCTGTCGCGTCGAGGTGTTTGGGCATTTCGGTAAAATTCAATAATGTTTGCAGCATTGCCGCTACCTGCTCTTTCGAAGAACTGCCGTTCCCTGTAATGGATTGTTTTATTTTTTTTGGCGAATATTCAAAAATGGGGATATTTTTATATAAAGCCCCTGCAATAGCCACTCCCTGTGCTCTTCCGAGTTTCAACATCGATTGAATGTTCTTGCCGAAAAACGGAGCTTCAATGGCCAGCTCATCCGGTTTATACCCGTCAATAAGCTGAAGTGTGCGCTCAAAAATTGTTTTCAGTTTAAGCGGATGGTCTGCCAGTTTATGTAGGTGCAGTACTCCGATCGTGATCAGCTCCATTTTAGAACCCTTGATATGAATGATCCCATAGCCCATGATCGTTGTGCCGGGGTCAATGCCAAGTATAATTCTGTCGGTATTCAAATGCTAAAAAGTATAAAGTCTATGCTATGATGATAACTTTACTTTCTTCGTCTCTCGTCCCTCGCCCTTCGTCCCTTTTTTTGTAAGTTTACGAAAAGTAATATGGTTCAAAAATTACGTCAATACAAAGGTATAAGTCTTTTCATCAAGTTGGCTATTGTGGGCGGCTGCCTGTATTATATTTATCACAAAATTTTTAACCGCAGCGATTTTGCCGGTATGAGTAATGAACTGAAAGCGGCATTCGTCAAAATTAACCTGTCGGATATTTTCTTATTGTTCATTTTCATGTTTTTCAATTGGTCGCTGGAGGCTATTAAGTGGCGGATGATCATCCGCCACCTGGAACCGCTTTCTTTTTTCAGATCTCTTTCAGCAGTTTTAACCGGGGTAACTGTAAGTGTATTCACACCCAACAGGGCAGGGGAGTTTGGCGGACGCATTTTTTTTCTTGAACATGAAAATCGTTTGCAGGGGATACTGCTGACCTTCCTGGGCAACTCGGCGCAATTACTCATTACTATATTGACGGGAGCTTTGGCTTTGCTTTTTTACCTGTCGGGATACACCGATATCAATGAGAAGCAAAATCCTTATTTATTTTTCACGTTTGTAATCATGGTTGTACTGATGAGCATCGCTCTTCTCCTCGCCTATTTTAATGTTTCATTCATAAGTAGTTTAACCCGCAGAATTAAAGTTCTTGCCCGCTTCCAGTATTACATAGATGCGTTGGATGAATATTCAGGTGCTGAACTGGCAAAGATCATTTTATTGTCATTGTTGCGTTATGTAATATTTACAGCACAGTTCTTTTTTCTGCTGCGGCTGTTCAATGTAAATATAAATGTGAAAGAAGGATTGACAATGATAGCTCTGACTTTTTTCGCCATAACCGCTATCCCTACCATTACCGTAACAGAGCTTGGTATCCGGGGTTCCGCGGCATTGGCATTTATTGGGTTGTTGTCCGGGAACAATCTCGGTATAGTAACCGCATCATTTGCGTTGTGGATTATTAATATCGCTATTCCCGCAATTGCCGGTTCGGTGTTTGTATTCAGGCTTGATTTGTTTAAGAGCAAGATATGATACAGCTTTTGTTTTATAGTGTTGCATTCATTACCCTCGTTACAGGAGCAGCCTATGCCTATATTGTGTTAAAAGTAGCAACCGGCTGGAAAAAGATTCCTGTATTTGAACCCGGTAAATACCTGCCTTCAACCTCTGTAAGCGTAATTATAGCAGCGCGTAATGAAGAAAAAAATATTTTAAGCTGCCTGGATAGCCTGATAAAACAGGATTATCCCAAACACCTTTTTGAAATAATTGTAGTTGATGATGATTCGTCGGATAGTACGGCTTTATTAGTTCAGGTTGCCGGCGCTAAGAACAGCAGTGTAAAGATTAAATTATTTAAAGCAGCTGGTATCGGCTCATCTGGGGGAGGGAAGAAGAATGCGTTGAAAATCGGTATTGCAAACTCAACCGGTAAGCTTATTGTAACAACGGATGCGGATTGCGTAATGAACAATCAATGGCTGTCAGCCATCGTTGGATTTTATGAACAACATCAGCCTAAAATGATTATGGGCCCTGTTGCTACTTATGGTGAAACTTCGGGTTTCGGATCATTGCAAAGTATGGAGTTAATGGCCCTCATGGCATTTAGCGGAGTGTTTTGCCGGCAGAACACTCCTATTATGAGCAATGGAGCCAATCTGGCGTACGAACGGAGTGCATTTACAGAGGCGGGAGGATTCGATGGAATTGACCATATAGCCTCCGGAGATGATGTTCTGTTGATGGATAAATTCGTACAGAAATTTCCGGGGCAGGTGAAGTTCCTGAGGTCGCAGGCAGCTATTGTAAGCACAAAAGTGCAGCGTACCTTTGGCGGGTTTTTATATCAGCGAATGCGCTGGGCTTCGAAAGGCATGTCAAATATAAGCACGGTTTCGGCTAGTGTGGCTATACTTATAAGTGGAATTAATATTGTGCTTTTTTTCAATTTAGTTTTGTCGTTTTTTTACGGTAAATTTGCGGGAACATTTTTGGCGCTTTTAAGCTTAAAGTTTATTGCGGATCATATATTGCTGAGTGTTGTATCGGTTTTTTTTAACAAACAAGTACGTACAATCAACATATTGGTTTCGCAATTCGTTCAGTATTGTGTTAATATTACTTCTTGGAATGCGGAAAAAATACGTTTGGAAAGATCGAATTGTAAAATCTGTTTGAAGGAGACTGATAGATGAGCAATATTCACAGAAGGAGAGGTTCGCATTCACTTACATTTTACGCATGGCAGCGATTGAAGAAGAATAAACTTGCTTTGCTGGGTCTGTATTTGATCACTGCCAGTTTTCTGATCGCCGTCTTCGGGTATCTTATTGTGCCCGATTCCACACCGGATGCGAATGATCAAAAACTTGAACTGTCCGTTAAACATCCCGGCTTTACTGTGAAGGAGCTTTGTATCCGGAAAAACCAGATTTCAAATAAAAAAAGTTTTTTTTCAAAAATGATCTTTGGCCGCGAGAATGATTTTAAGGAAGCGCCTTTTTATGATTTTGAATTTAACGGGAATGATATAATTTACGAGGAATACACAGGTCATGAAAATAATAGGGGCCCTAAAATAAAATATAACATGGTAGATGTTATATACGCTGTTGACTTCAGCAAGCCATTCATAGATAATGCAAAGGAAGGTTTTGTTGAGTTTTATGACATTGATTCGGCCCGGCAAATAAAGTTAAAAACACACGAGATGAAATCTCAGATCATCCGCGACCATATTAAAACACATGTTTACCTGTTGGGCACCGATCGTGTTGGCCGCGATATGTTGAGCAGGCTGATCATCGGTACCAGGATCTCGCTGGCTGTAGGATTTATATCTGTGATCCTTTCGATCCTTATCGGAGTTGTAATGGGGACATTGAGCGGTTATTTCAGGGGCTGGATCGATAATTTGATCATGTGGATAATTAATGTTGTATGGTCTATACCAACATTATTACTGGTTATTGCTGTAACCCTTGCTTTGGGTAAGGGCTTCTGGCAGGTATTTATTGCGGTAGGTGTGACCATGTGGGTGGAGGTTGCCCGCGTAATACGCGGACAGGTGCTTAGTCTGCGCGAAAACGAATTTGTGGAGGCCGGTCGTGCGTTGGGCTTCGGTAATTTTCGTATCATCATGGGACATGTATTGCCTAATATTATAGGCCCCATAATTGTTTTATCTGCCGCTAATTTTGCCAATGCCATATTGATTGAAGCCGGCCTGAGTTTTCTCGGTATTGGTGCTCAGCCCCCAACTGCCTCCTGGGGAGGAATGATAAGCGCCCACAGGGGTTACATTATCGCTGATGCCGCTTACCTGGCCTTCCTGCCCGGCATAGCTATCATGCTCATGGTGCTTGCCTTTGTACTACTCGGCAATGGCCTGCGCGACGCGTTTGATACTAAAACAGTGGAAGAAGTTGGGGTGTAAAAAATGCAGCGTCAATATTAAAAAAAGTTTATTGTTGAATAAATACTACATATTCATGAAATGCATTTATTTTATTTTCCTTGTTGTGCTTTTTTCTTCCTGCGCAACCATTTTTTCAGGTGCACGACAGAGTGTTATTTTTATTACTAATCCAGAAGGTGCAAGTGTATCAATGAATATGAAGCCAATTGGGGTGACTCCTTTCAATGTTAAAATAAAAAAACGTATTCGGGAGCCGGAGATCGAAATAAAAAAGGAAGGATATAAAGACATTCATTTTATACTGGAGAATAGATTGGATTGGCTTGCCTGTATGAACTTGTTGAATATATATGGATGGGGAATCGATTATCTCACGGGGGCAATAAAGTATTATCCCAAAGATGAATTCATATTCAATTTGGGTCCGAATGAAAACAACAAGGAAAAAGAACGGTTCTTAATTTTGACTCAGGTAAAATCATTCCAGGAAATTGTTAAAGATGAAAATATGATTAGGTGGGATGATACGAATAAATTAAAATTCGAGCACTTTACGGCACCGGCTCCTTCATTTTCAAAGGCTACTGCCACAACTAGTGCAAATTTTTCATGCTATTTTATTAATGATGCCGCTTCAAATATCCGACTCAAGGTATTCAGCAGGTTTTATAAAGATCTTTCCTGGTTCAAATCTCCTGATCTGAAGGAAAATCGTGAAATATATAAAGGGTATTTATTTAACAGTTCAGATAAGATCGTTAGTTATGTGCTGAATCACGAGCAGCGACACTTTGATATTGCGGAGTTATATTCCAGGATATTAAAAAGTGAAATAAAAAATCATCAATTTAAAAAAGAAACATTTCAACAGGAGCTAAGTGAACTATTTAATAAAACTTATTCTAATTACGTGAAAAAGCAAAATGAATATGATAATAGTTGTGGCCATGGCTTACAAAAAGGTCAGCAGAAAAATTGGAATAAGAACATTGACGAACTTTTGAAGAAGTACGGCAATTTTAAAGGAGATGAAATTGAAATTGATATATAGGGATTTCCTGTAATCTCTTCGGTCAAAATCGCAATAAAATTTTCTGTTTCAAAACGCTCCGATTGTTAATAACCGGAGCTTTTTTGTTGATACTGGTTATATTTTTGCTTTTCAGGCAATAGTGTTTTAATGCAGCGTTATTTTAATGCATGTTTTTGTTGATTAA
>JACPDY010000124.1 GCA_016183775.1 Bacteroidota bacterium | reverse complement strand
CAATACCAATTTATTACTAAACCAGCACCGAGAGGCGGTTTACAGCCTCTGCTTACACAGCGACTGTGATAGACCTACTATCATCTTTTATACAACATACAATAAACTTACAGGTCTATTGTTTCATGGCACACTTCGTACCTTCATACCATTTCCGTTGGTTAAAACACCACGGCTATGGTTTCAATCCGTTGGTTAAAACACCACGGCTATGGTTTCAATCCGTGGGTTAAAACACCACGGCTATGGTTTCAAGCCTTCTTATCGCAACGTAAATTTTAAGCGCTCTGTTTTATAGGCTTCCATCTGTTTTAATTCCATCGCTATCTTTCTATCCCACTCCCGTTGCTTATCCTTATTTTTACTGTGGTTAGTTTCCATATCGTATTGATCTTGGTAGCTATCACATTCATCCATCATCTTGTTGCGCAATGTATTCAATTCTTTAGAAATATTTTTTTTATCAAACTTATATTTTAATATCATCTGTCTTAATTTTCGTGCATATATTTCAGCTATATTAAAATGTCCTTGTTCATGATTTAAAACATATTCATTCTTTTCTCCTTTTACCCATGAGTTATTTCTATTCATTATACACAATACTAATGCTACAACAGAATCATTTTTAACTTTTGCAGAGTCAAGTAATATTGAGTATGATGTTATAGCTGCTTCAACTGCCCCTTTAGGAGGAATACCCTTAAAATCTTCCCATTCAAGCGGTGTTTTTTCGTTCCATTTAATTAGATTCCTTATTGTTTGGTTATTACTATAAGTAAAGGCTAACAGAACAACTATTACAGGTAAATATTTCAAGTATTTCCACATAACCATTGCTTAATCAACTTTCATGCCGTTCTTATTTAGTCACAAAATTAAACCTTGTACTATAATCGTTTGCCTGTCCAAAGTTGAATATTACGTTATACCTCGGATAGCTTAATCCCGGAACCTGTTTTTGAAGTTCCCCTACTAAGGTATTACTACGCTGCCATAATAAACCTTGTGGTCTACTGCCCTGGTCTATTGGTATGCCTGCAAATGGCCCACCACCAGCAAGGTCGCCAGACGAGTGCAATTTTTAATTTTTTTGCAAAATAAAATTTCTTAAAAAATTGCTGATCTGCAAGAGTTGTACTCTGCGACCGCTTCCGTTTTTTCTATTTCAAAGAACACAACTTAAAAATAATTTTTCCTTAATCACTATTTTACTTTGCGTTCGTACTTTCATACCAAAAACCCTGATTAAAATCAGGGGCTATTGATCATTCCTTTTAAAATTATTGAATTAAGTCTTCAGCCTTCAGCTCAAACCAAGTTTTTTTTACCCCCTTCCTAATTACCAAAAGTGAAGTGTCCGTTTTGGCAAATTCAAGTTTGGCAAATGGGACATTAAATTCTAATGAATCATCATCACAATATACATAGCTTGTATATTTACTTTTTTGCTTAAATAAAATTAAACTCATATCTTCTGGAGAATAGAAAACGGGAAGCTTCTTTAATCCTGTTTTTGATTCAATCAAGTCCTTCTGAAGATTACCAGGAATTAAAATTAAACTATCAAAATTCAAATTCGCAGCAAAATCCAGTAATATAATTGTATCCTTTTCATGAGAATATAGAAATTGTAAAAAATTACTGGTTGAATTTTCAACTCCCACCTTGTTCAAATAAGACCTAAGGTTCTCTATTTGGTCCTTTTTAAAATCCAGATCTTCTTTCCTAATGGGAGAGCCGCATCCAATAATTATTAAATTTGCAAAAAAAAATGATTGGCCGAATAAGTGTTTTATTTTGAAATTCATGTTTGGTTGATGGTTTTAATTATTTTCCTTTTCGTCATTATTTTCTACTTCATCTTTCGCTTTATTAAAATCATATTCATTGATAGCATTCTTTACATCTTCATACTCTTTATCATCTAAATGAGACTTTTCAAATAATTCATTCCCATCATTGTCTTTGTTTACCATTATTAATTCACCATTTTTTATTTTGTCCAAAATGAGTAGTGACAACTTTTTATGATCATATTCCCCTTTTAGAGAGCCAATAATTCTACCAACTGAATTATTGAAAAAATCCATATTTCTCATTGTAGATGAATTCTTAGAATCTTTTTCATGAGCATCACCCATTTGAGTGGCAAAATCTGAATTTGAATTAATAGTCATTAATGCACTCCAAAATGCATGCCTAAAAGCATCGGAAGCACTTCCTTCCTTAACAGTACTAAACTTGAATTCATAAATATACTTTTGAGCATATAAGTCTGTATATCTAGAAAAAATTGCATCAATAAAATTCGTTCCAATCACTGTTTGTGAATTTGACCCTAATCCACGAGCAGTCGCAATTGAATTTATTTTTGAATATATGAATGTACTTATATCGAATTGTGGGAAAGATATAATAGGAAAATATCCCAATCCATCAATATCAATTCCATTGATAGGTCGATTTTGAGCATAATCGAATGGTGAATTATTCGGAAATTTATCAGCCAACGGATCTTTCTGTAAAAACCTTGCAACATCACCATCATAAAAGCGATAAGTCATAAAGTCCAATCCTGTTTCAACGTCTCTTTCCTTTCCAATAAATTCAAATTTTTCATCACTGCTACTCACATAACTCCGTAGTATTTTCCCGTAAGGGAAATAATCATTCACATTCAATACAGTTTGCTGTACCGTTAATATTGGTGGGTTATTGTTTAACGGAGGTACACAGTTTGCTGTGGCTGTATAAGTAACACGCGTATTACCTAAATGGTCTGTTGTGTAATATTGCGTGCTGCCACCTTGTAGTTTGGCTACTCGCTGCTTACCGTATACATAATAATCTGTTGTGCTGTTGAGCAAATTCAGTATTGCCACATCACGGCCTGCGGCATCCTTTAAATAATAGGCCTCGTCTTCAACTGTGTTGTTGGTGTTGTTCAGCCGCTTTTTGTATAAACGGCTGTCATCAACCCCATAAAAATATGTTGCAGTTTTGTTATCAATGGTCATTGACACAGGCAGGTTTGCACGGCCATAAGTGGTTTGGTTAACCGAGCGTTTGGTGTCGGTTCGTACATTCCCGTTTTGGTCGTATGTGTATTGCCCAATGAGGGCTGATAACACGTCCCCGATCTGATCAATCCTCGAAAGTTTGTTGGTGCCTGTGGTGTATCCGTACGTCCAGATGTCCGCATCATTCGTTGCTCCTGCAGTTACCGATGCCGGTGAATTATACAAATACCTGTTCAGCTTTTTAATATTACCAATGCGGTCGTATGTGAAATTTTCATCACCGTACAAGCGGGCAGGTGTTGCAGGGCCTGCGCTTACTAAGTTTTCCATTACGCTGGCATCAGCCGAAGTCAGCCTGTTTAGCCTATCGTATTTATAACCATAAATGGTGGGCTGGCTAAAGGCCATGTTAAGTGTTGATGCGTTTGTTGTGTTATTAAACTTATAAACGGCTTTAAGGGCGTTTATATTGCCATTGTAATTTTTGCTGGCACTCACAATAAAATTATCGGTTGCTGCCTGCGGGTGTTGGCTGTCGTAATATAGGTATTCATCGAACAGGTCGCCGGTTATGGAAGTTAACCTGTCGCGATCATCATAACTGTATTGGTGTGTGCTTACTGTTGCCTGCGGACATGCGCCCACCGTTTCGCCCAAATGCCGTTCAACGGTTATCAGGCCAAGTGCATCATTATATTGATAACTTGCCAGCGCTTGCCCATTTGCCGAAACTACTGATAAGCGGTTCCATCCATCATATTGATAGTCGTAAGCCATTTCAACAGTTCCGTCGGCACCCATATCAACCTGTTCGGTTTTTAAACTGCCCTGCAGGTTGTAAATAGGATAATTTATTTTGTTAACCATGTCCTGGCTGCCGACGCTGATGCCGGCTTTGTTAAATTGTTTTATATCCCATTTCAAACGCCCTTCATTGTCATACGAATATAAGCAATATTGTATTGGCGCATTTGTATGATTATAGCTTATGGATGCAGCTACACGGCCTTTTAAATTGGTCATATCCGAATTGATGTTGCTGACAGCCTGGGTGTGCAAATTCGGAAAATCAGGATTAGAACTTACGGCAGGTTTGCTGTGGTAGAACCATTGTTTTTCCCTTTGGTGATCGTTTATAATATTCAATAACCCGGCGCCATTACCAACATTGAACAGCCAGCTATACGTCATCAATTCTGAAAAGGTGAACTGGTACAGGTTATTAGCCGAAGTCGCGTCACGATAAAGCCCGTTAAAGGCCGTGAAGCTGCTGCCATAATGCACCCTTGATTGGTTTGTGATACGGCCAAAGAGATCGTATGAATAAAAACGGAAATAGGTATTGGCAGAGGCATCGTCAACACCATCCAGGGCATTCGCGTCCTGTTCCAAAACTACCTGTCCGCTTTCGTTATACAAATACCTGCTAATGCCGCCATCAACAGTTTGCTTTTCATACAGGTTACCCCGCAAATTGTATTTGTAGTTGGTGATTTGCTTTTCGGGGTTTATTACCTGTGTAATATTGCCGCGGCTATCGTATATAAACAGTGTAACAACATTTGTGCTGCTGCCCAGCATTTGCCGGGTCGCAATGCGCTGCCCCATTGCGTTTTTATACTCCGCAATTATTTTATTGTCCTCGTCGGTGGTAACAGTTTTGATAAATGTATAGTTGGCAAAACTGTTTCCGTTTTGATCGGACATAAGTAATGATTTTTCGGCATTGCTGAGGCTAAGTTCAGAACCCAAAGCTGTGCCTGTAATAAAACTATACGCATTACTTACCGCTACGCCGGTTGTTATATTTTGCCCATATTTTGATGAGCGCAGCAAACGTGAGTTGAGGCTGTTCTCAAAAACCTGGTCGGCATGCAATTTGGTGGCACCCGATTCGGTGGTGTTAAAGAATGGGGTATAATCAATAGCGAAACTACCCGTGCGTTGAAAAGGTTTGTAATTTATTACAGGCCGGTTCCAGTTGTCGTAAACAGTTTCGCCGCTGTACACCATTTCATTGGCCAAAGCATTTGTCGTGGCATCGGGGCTTATCTGCGCGAGGTTACAGTACTTCCGCCCGAGCGGATCAACATAAGCACGCGAGTGCAAGGCTACATTGCTTCCGGTTTCATTAAATGTATATGTTTCTACAAAGTTTTGAGCGGCGCGCGCGGTAAATGTCTGCGCCTGATCATTTTCCCACTGATGGTACTGAATACTGCTGAGCTTACGGGAGTTTTCCTTTTGCAGTTTTAAGCGGCCAAAGTCGTCGTATTCATACTCAATAATTTTTCCGTTGGGATCGGTAATTTTTTGAATGCTGTTATCCATATTGTAAACAAATTCGGTGCGCAGGGAGTCATTGTTGTCGTAACCAACAGTTATTGCTACAGGGAGGCCAACATTTTTATATTGTGATGTAACGTATACGTCTTCAGTGCAAAGTGTATTTTGATGGCTGATAGCAAGTGGTTTTGTATAGTAGTATCGTGTGCGCAGCCCTTTTTCATTACGTTCCTCTTTTACCTGATTTAGGTTAGTGCGTCTTATAACTTCATTTGTAATTAAATTATCGAATGGATAAACAGGTTTAAAATATTGGTCTGTAATACCGCCGAAATATATATTATTATTGGCATCGCAAAGTAACTGAGGAAGAAAATTATCATTTCTTGTGAAAGGGCCACTAAACCGAAGTATGGGAGAAGGGGTAAGATTATTCAGAGATAAATAATTTGCATTTGTGGCAGAAATTTCCGTATTCAAATCAACTACAGTAGATTTATAAAGCAACAATCCTAAATTCAACATCTGTGTTGCGCCCGGATGACAATTTTCCGCTTGGACGCTTGGAGGACAGTCGCCAGTGGAAGCGATATTAGCAAGGGTAGGACACCAGTAATACGAATTACCGATACATACAGGGATAGAGTTATAGCCATCCGGGGCACCATGATCTCCAGGTGCAACAGGTATACATGGCTCAGGCTTTACAGTTGAACAAGAACTTCCGGTAAAGGAAACAGTTGAATTTTCTCCCTGCTCATCTGGCGTAGGCGTCCATACAGCGGCATAATTATAATACGTTGATGAAGAACGTGGTGCAGTATTTATAGCTTTAAAAGTTGTTCTTTTTTGATAAAGTAAGCTTCTTAACCCATTGTGATAAGTATGATATAATTCATCGAACTGATTTTTAACCGTGAGACCAAATTGGTAATCATTTTTCAAATCATAAAAATGAAAATATTCTTCCTGTTGGTAGGCATCAGGATGTTGTGGAGAATATGTTTTAGTACTGTATAATTGCCAGGAAGGCTCAAAATTAAGATCGAGACTATCGTCAGTAAAGTTCTTTAATAAAACTTTGTATCCGGGACTACTGGTATTGCCACGAAAACTTGCATCCCACCAGTTATACTCCGTTATCTTAGTAATGCCAATAGGTATTGGTGTTATTGAGGAATTTGCAATATTGGAGCCTGGAGTGTATGAAGCAGATTGAAAAACGGAAACATTTCCATTGGAAAGAGAACCAGACAATATATTATAAAGATTTTTAGAAACTATTTTCTCATATGTAGTTGTGCTCTCTTTCGTTTTTCTTACAAACCAGCTATGCAAATAATATTCCTTAAAAATGGTTGGTCCATCTATTTCAAGTTGATCCTGCAAAAAATAACTAATTGAAGCAGAGTTTGAGTATGCATATCCATTAAAGTTGATACCTGAATTAAGAGAGTAGCGAAAATCACGGGGAGAATTATCGCCGCCATCCAATCCCAAAGAATTTTGGTAATTACTTCGATTGTCATAATCGTTATCATATGAAACAGGAGGTGTTTTCCGTATAGCGGTGAAAGAGCCAGTAGCAATATTCCCTGTCCGTAACATCCCATTAACATATGCCACCGACTCAGCATAATCAATTACAGTTGACTTAATTTTAAATCCTGTGCCATCAAATGTTTCGGCTTTACTTAATTTACCAAACAACAAATAGTTTTCAAATGTATTGCTTGAGCTGCCTCCAAAGTGATTGTATATAGTATAGTTTCTCGCTAAATTCCCTTGCAACTCAGGTTCAATGACCTTTACCTGTCCAAATCCAAAATCCCTATCGATAAAATAACTTCTGAAATGATCGTTACCGTTTGCGGGATCGTTTAGTGATGGGGTGTTCACTCTTGGATTCAATTTTTGAGAATATTCATAATTCCACTGTTTCGGAAATATATTTTCCGATTCAAGTCGCTTCGATTTAACGGATAATATTATTTCCAATGCACGTGGGTTTCCAATTCTTAAAGCAAGGAAATTAATATCAGGGCCACTTGCTGGAGTTGTTACAAGATATCTGCTGTGAGACAACGACTGATCAGGATGATCGGTTTGGTAATTCAAATCATAATAATCAATAGCGGTGACGCCACCAAGCTGATCGGTTACTTTAGTTAGTGCGACAATGTCCGAATTAAGACCAACCTGACCTTTCTGATCATTTTGGTATGCTGTATATTCAAAATGTGTCATTGGTATTTTCGAATAATCGAATATCGGAGCAGGGAAATTACTTTCTGAAGGATTTACCGGAACTTGACGGATATTCTTCAACAAGAAAATATAACGTGGCATTTTGCTATTTTGAAACACTGCGGGATCTAAACCAACACTATTGTTAAGAATTGTGGAAGATACTATTTTATAACTAAAATCAAGCTGACTTACCAATGTTGGAGCTGTTGTTATTGGAGGACTTGTTTTGGTAGAATAAACAACTTGTTCATTATTATATATATAATGCTTAACGCTATAAAGCATGTATGGGTTTTTGCTATAGCGGACAAGTTCCAATGCATTTAATTTCATATTATCGTCAGCCAGGGTTGGAACATTGGACCATGTAGCAGGAGAAAGAAAATTAGCCGTGGAATGATTCCACCAAAAATTGAAAGCATAAGGAACAAAAGTATAACTTAAAAAATCATGAGATGAATAAATGCCGTAAACCATTTGCCATGGCATGCCAATGCCGAAATTCTGAGGTATTGGATCAGTTGATTTTAAAGGCAATCCAACTTCCGAAGCAACTGAAGTCGTAAGTCTCCTATTAAAATAAGTTTTAGAAGAATTGACTGTTTCTGGTCCGGAAAAATTCAAATAATCATATGGCTGACTACTGTAATCAAGAATTCCCTGTGAATCAAAATCATTATCTGAATTGGCCGGGCCAACTTGTATCCTAAATCCACTATACTCAACAGGAAGATTCGGCATCGTAAAAAGATTGGAAGTTACAGTATAACCATCGGCACCATTGGGAGTAGGATTAACCCCGCCTGTTAATGTATTCCACTTTATTGCCTGGTTAAATGTACTGAAGATTGTAAGTCCTCTTGTACCCTGATAATCTAACTGAGATATTTGGTCCCAATTTTCATCTTCACTATTGTTAAACAATTTATCCCCACCTACAATGTTAATATCTACATTGCAAAACCGATTTGTCGTTCCCAATTGGTTATTAAGAAGTGTTTTTACCTCATAGGTATCTCCCGCTACAAACCTGCTCCCATTATCATCTACAAATATTTGTGGGGATTCAAGGAAGCCATGACTGAATGATAAATCTGTTGGTGGAGTCGGATTGGTAAAAGCCACCCGCTTATAATATGGAGTACAGGTACCCGATGCATCGCAAGCAAGATAAGGATTGGTTTTTAAAATACTTTCTATTGGATTTGTTTTTGCTGGACTTTTCACATGATAATATCTGTGCCACATTGAGCCTCCTTCAAAATCAAATGATTTTGGACTGGTTGCATATGGACTTCCGATTATTGATTGTTCATTGATCAAAACGCTACTCGTTACTCCACGCGAATAAACTGTTTTAGAGTTGTAAAGTGAATCGTAGCGAGAAACCCCTGCTCCACCAACGATGAGCATATTTGAGGGAAAATCACCAGTAATTCTGTTTGTGGTAAACGAGCTGCTTAAATCAGATGCTGCCCGCATAATTGTTCTGTAATCAAGGACTATTTTTTCTGTTAATGGTGCTCCTGCAAAAGCCTGAACCTCTGTCAAAAGAATATCTCTGTATTCTGTATAATCATGAGTAGATGCAATAGACCCACCCAACCCAGGAGCGCCATTGGTAAGAGCGACATTAAACCCATTTCCCTGCAGAAATTCCTTATACTGGTTGAATGCTCCGAATTTTTTATAAAGAAATTTTATCCCCTGATTTGGAGCACTATTGTTATTAGAAATAATAGTACAATACCAAGTAGTTATCTTTTTACGAGGACCAATAACACTTGAATTAACCGAATGGTTATCTGAGTGATTGGGATCATTGCTATATCGTTGATTACTTGCATTTCGAGTAGTCGTCATGTTCGTTCCGAAAGTATATTCTGTTCCATCAGTTAAATGAACGGTCCAACTGCCATCTGAACAATCACCATTATTGCAAGTGCTGTTATAATAGGCTTCAACATACGTTTCAAAATTATAGGGAACAAAAACACTTCCTTTTATGGGATCATGGTATTTAAATACAAAACGCTCGCTTATGATCCCAGGTATTGATATTTTAGGTGCATACCACATTATACTACCTTCAGCATTTAATTTAGCAACGTCGGGTGAATTTGGGTCCTGATTTAGGAAAAAAGGAACAGTATTTCCATAATTATTAACATCGCTTCTGAAAGCATTTTCCTGTGACTTTGTATAGTTAAAATAGGATTCCGCCATTACGGAAATTGTGGGAACAGCAATTGACCAGCCCTCTCCATAAGGAATACCGCTTGATACCGGAACATTATCACCTGTAGTAAATACTGAAGAGTAATTAAGCTTTAAGTTATATGAAAGACCGGCAGGCGTTTTAACGGTTCCAAGATCGTACGATGTATTGTATGCGCCGGTAAATAAACTAACGTCATCACTAAAACCCCCTTTGCTTAGTTCAGATGGTTTCACTTCCATTGGACCAGAATTGGTATTCGCACGATCTCCGCCCACTATCTGAGCGATCGAAACACAAGGGATCACTAATGCAAACAATAGTGATGCAAAAAACATTGTTGTTGCACAAACTTTTGCTTTAAAACCGGCTAGCATATTCTTCATGTTTAAAATTATTTATTGTCAAAATGAACTTCTTACATTACCTACAATGGCGTTAGTATTGTATATGTCGGATTCAATATAAAATTGTGTGAGCGGAAAGTTTTCCGTTGATAACAATATTCGTCCATTCAGCAGGTAATTAATGGTAGATCCGGTAAGTTCAATTCTTAATACATCACCTTTTTTTGAAGTGCCGATCTGCTTTTTGATAAAGTTTCCATCCTGGTCTATCTCAACAGCGAAAACAATATTATTTTCCACAAATATTTTATAGTTCGCCGATAATGACGCAGGGTCAGTAATATTTGTAGCAATACCAACGACATAATTAATGTTTTTCTGTGCTACCTTAAATTCAACCCAATTGGAATCAAGCGTGTTTAGGCTATTGCTCGAACCTACTGTACCAGTGCCCCAGATGTTTTGGTTATCTGTTTTTAAAAGTGATTGATTATCCGGCTGAATAGCTATACCTCCGGCATTCGGACTGATCCAATTGATCTGTTTACCAACATAAATTATTGTGTTTTTTATAGTTTGAGATGCATCAGTTACCGTAACCAAATACTTACCAGCAGATAGCCCTGTAATATTACTTTGAGTGCTCCCGGTTGACCATATATATGTATAAGGCGGTAAGCCATTTACAGGGATCGCGCTAATAGAACCACTGCCCGGAAGTGTCGGGGTAATATCATTTACCAGGTAATCAATTCGGAATTCGGATAAGCATAATTGGAAGGTTCCCCTGTATGTAGCAGAACCATTGTGATTATCCACTGAAATATAATAGGTGTTTCCAATAGTTAACCCTGTTTTAGAAAAATTTATATTACTGTATTGGGTTGTATATTTCTGACAAGCCAATTGTGTACTTCCATCAGCTGCCCACAATGCAACATAAGGATATTGTATTGAGCCCGCAGAACCGGCCGTTTTAACTTCTATTCTTATCTGATCAGAAGACGCCACAAACTTAAACCAACGATTACTTCCCCCAATCGTATTCCAGCACGATCCCGGAGTTCTGTCGGATGTAGCCTGAACAGTTGTGTACGCATTTGCAGCAGAACAGGTATCGATCAAAGAAGAAACATCTATGGCTCCCTCGAAAAAGTCATAATCAACCGCATCGCTCAGGCACAACTGAAATGTCCCCCTGTAACTTGCAGAGCCATTATGGTTGTCAACAGAAATATAATACGTGCTGCCGATAGTGAGTCCGGGTTTGCTCATACTGAGGTTGCTGTACTGCGCTGAATAAGTTTGACACGCCACAACCAGCGGTTGCTTCCTCCGGTTGTATTCCAGCACGATCCCGGATTTTTGTCAAGAGTTGCCTGAACTGTTGTATATGCATTTACTGCCGAACAATTGTTCATGATAGAACTTACGTCAACAGCTCCTTCATAAAAATCATAATCTACCGCGTCGCTCAAACATAACTGGAATGAACCTCTGTAGCTGGCCGACCCGTTGTGATTATCCACTGAAATATAATAGGTGTTGCCAACAGTCAGGCCTGTTGTATTCATACTTAAATTACTGAACTGGGATGAATAGGTTTGACAAGCCACCGGGGTTGTACCATCAGCTCCCCATAAGGCCGCATAATGGTATCGCAATGAGCCGGGAAGACCTGTTGTTTTAACTTCAACCTTGATCTGTGTGGAAGTGGCGACAAATTTAAACCACCTGTTGCTGCCCCCAATTGTATTCCAGCATGATCCGGGGTTTTTGTCAGCTGTGGCTTGTACTGTAGAATAAGCATTTACAGCTGAGCAATTATTCATCAAAGAACTTACATCAACAGCGCCTTCATGATAATCATAATCCACAGCGTCACTCAAACAAAGCTGAAAAGTTCCACGGAACGCGGCTGAACTGGTATTGTTATCGACAGAAATATAATACGTTGCTCCCACGGTCAATCCCGGTTTATTTAAACTGAGATTGGAATACTGGGAGGAATACGTTTGACAAGCCAGTTGGGTCGTTCCATCGGCAGCCCATAAAGCAACGTAAGGATATTGAATTGAACCGGCTACACCGGTAGTTTTAACTTCGAGTTTGATCTGGGTGGATGTGGCAACAAATTTGAACCAACGGTTACTGCCGCCAAGCGTGTTCCAACACGCCCCCTTGTTTTTGTCAAAAGTTGCCTGAACTGTAGTATAGGCATTTACTGCGGAGCAATTATTAATGATGGAACTTACGTCCACAGCACCTTCGTAATAATCATAATCTACCGCATCACTCAGGCATAACTGGAATGTTCCCCTATAAGCAGCAGAGCCGTTATGATTATCAACTGAAATATAATAGGTGTTTCCGATAGTCAGACCCGTCTTATTCATCCCCAGGTTACTGTATTGTGAAGAATAGGTTTGACAAGCCACCTGAGTGGTACCATCGGCTGCCCACAATGCAACATAAGGGTATTGTATAGATCCCGCAACACCTGTAGTTTTAACTTCCACTTTAAGTTGTGCTGAAGTGGCAACGAATTTGAACCAGCGATTACTTCCCCCGGTTGTATTCCAGCACGATCCCGGATTTTTGTCGGATGTAGCCTGAACTGTAGTGTAGGCATTCACAGCGGAACAATTATTTATGATCGAACTAACATCAACCGCTCCTTCGTAATAATCATAATCTACCGCATCAGTCAGACATAACTGGAATGCTCCCCTGTAAGCCGCTGATCCGTTGTGGTTATCCACTGAAATATAATAGGTATTACCAACAGTAAGTCCGATTTTGCTCATACTTAAGTTGCTGTATTGTGATGAATAGGTTTGACAGGCCAGTTGGGTATTTCCATCGGCTGACCACAGCGCGGCATAAGGATATTGCAATGAACCGGCCCCACCTGCTGTTTTAACCTCCACTTTGATCTGGGTGG
Source organism: Bacteroidota bacterium (assembly GCA_016183775.1). Lineage (NCBI taxonomy): Bacteria > Pseudomonadati > Bacteroidota > Bacteroidota bacterium. Next base: position 1,045 of record JACPDY010000124.1, on the reverse strand, counting down.
AAGTGGCAACAAATTTGAACCAGCGGTTGCTGCCCGCTGTTGTATTCCAGCATGTACCCGGGGTTTTGTCGGTTGTTGCACCTGTGGTAGTATATGCATTAGCGGCTGAACAGGAATTTATTATCGGGCTTACATCAGTTGCGCCCTGGTAATAATCGTAATTCACCGCATCGTTTATGGATAATTTAAAGGTCCCGCGATAGGCAGCTGAGCCGTTGTTGTTATCCACAGAAATATAATAGGTGGCACCAGAGGTCAGACTAACTGCGCCCACCTCAACATTGTCGTATTGCGAGGCGTATGTATTGCATTTAACAAGAGTGGTACCATCGGCCTGCCATATCGCGATGTACGGGTATTGAATTGTGCCTGATGCACCTCCCGTGAAAAGCTGAACACTTACCTGCTGGGTAGAATTCGCGGTGAATTTGAACCACACGTTACTTCCGCCTGTTGTATTCCAGCACGGGGCGGGATTATTATCACTTGTGGCTCCAACTGTTGAATAGGCCGCGTTAGCCGAAGTGGAGTTCATGGTTAAATTAACCGCTCCCGAATAAAAATTGTAATCGGTTGGCGCCTGCAGGCGCTGAGCAAGTGCAAATGCAGTATAAGTTGTCGCCTGCACTGATGAGGTAACAGTACCTGCTGTTACATTGCCTGTGGTGGTTGAATTTCCTAAGTTCTTCCATTTTGCTCCATCCCATGAAGCAACACGGGCATTTGATATTGTTGACGGCACATTGCAGCTTGAAGCGTTCCAACCCAATGTTACATTTACTGTCGATGTACCGGTGTTTCTCTGGAGTGTCCAATGTTCACAGGTACTAAGGTCAGTAAGGCCGGTATCGAGTGTTGCTCCAAACCCTTGTACACTATTATTATAACCTGCCGTGAACGCTTCAACTTCATTAGCCGGTGCGCTGATAGTCAGCGGTTGGTAATTATTTAGTTTACCAACAGGAAAAGTAAAAGCCGTATTACCAAACTTTGTTACAGTGCCGGACACGAAACTGGTATTGTTTCCGCCGATGACCACGGAATT
>JACPDY010000123.1 GCA_016183775.1 Bacteroidota bacterium | reverse complement strand
CATAGACCACACAAGACATAGAAGCCCAGTTAACTGTGTAACTCACGCTTATGCTGGTGTAGCTGCTTACACGTATTTAGAAAAGTTGCCCTCGATTTTTGCTAAAAAATTAGGTTTGCCTAATCCATAGCTCACGTTAAATTAAAAAAAAGTATGTGAGTAAAGCAAATCACAACCTTTTGCTGCCTACCTGAAAAAAGTAATCAGGTATTTATCGATACGTCAAAGACACCTACTTCCATCCAATTATTCAAAAGCATTATATAAAAGTTGTCAAATTGACAACTACCTGTATCTTTGTGGGAACAAGATGGATGAGGATTTTTAGCAAAAGTACATTGTGCAGTTTTTATGAAAAACACGGAGATTGCAAGGAGCAACTTCTGACATGGTATAAAGTTACATGCAAAGCTCAGTGGAAAAATTTCAATGATGTTAAAAAGTATTTCAATTCCGTAGATTGTGTAAGGGATAGCCTGTTGGTTTTTAATATAAAAGGGAATAAGTACCGGCTGGTTGTAGATTTTAATTTCAGGCTTCAATGGGCTTTTATAACTTTTATAGGCACGCATGCTGATTATGATAAAAGAAATTTTAATACATAAACTATGAAAACATATTTAAACGTAATAGAAACAAAAAAAGAATACGAGATCGCCTTAAAAAAATTCCAAGAGCTGTTTCATGCAAAAAAGGGAAGTGATGCAGAAAAAGAAGCAAAACTTTTGGCGCTTTTAATTGAAGATTATGAGAATAAACATGTTCATATTCCCGAACCCGACCCGATCGAAGCTATTAAATTTATGATGGAGCAAAGCCAAATGAACCTGAAAGACCTGGCGGAAATACTCGGCAACAAAGGCAATATTTCGAAAGTGCTTAACAGGAAAAGAAAACTTTCCATTGAAATGATCAGGAAACTAAGTAAGTACTTACATATTCCGGCAGATATTCTTATAAAAGATTATGCCTTGGCTATATGATAGGGGATGATGTCGGCTGGGGCGATGTCATCTCTTAATACTGCCATTACTCCTCAGCAAAAAACTCCTTATTAAAATTTACCAGATACAACTTTTCTGTAGCACGTGTAACAGCAGTATATAGCCAGCGTAAAAATTCAGTATTGACCATTTCTTTGGTGAGGTAGCCCTGGTCAACAAAAACAGTTTCCCATTGCCCACCCTGCGCCTTGTGGCAGGTAATTGCATACGCAAACTTAACCTGCAAGGCGTTAAAGAATGGATCTTTTTTTATTTGAACCAGGCGTTTACGCCGGTCAGCAATATCCGTATAGTCGGCTAAAACACCTTCGTATAATTTTTTATTCTGCTCGCTGGTAAGTGCCGGTGTTTCTGCAGCAATAGTATCAAGCAAAAGCTTTACTTCAATAGGCTGCTCATCGGGATAATCAACCATACGAATCCGCGCATCGGCAAAACGGAATCCATATTGTTCTTTTACAGTACCAACCTTAAGCAATTCAATAATATCGCCATTGGCAATGAAACCCGCTTTTGATTCATCCGGCAGCCAGTGGTAATTATTTTTCACCACCATCATGTAATCACCTGTTGACAGCTCACTTTCCTGCCAGCGGATACGGGCCCGTATCTGTTGATTAAACTGATTGGCCCGTTTATTGGAACGGCAAATTACAACGGTTCCTTCAACTCCGTGTTTGCTGTATGCGCTGTTTAATGAATCCTCAAGTTCATTCCCGCTTAAACGGACAACATCTTTAAAATGATCAAGGATAAATTTTACGCTGAGCGGAGCCGAAGCGTGCGTGCTTCGACTCCGCTCAGCAGGCGCGCTTGCTATATTATTTCTCAATGAAGTCGCGTTAGACAGTATCCCAGAATCAACATTTTGCCGCATCACATCTTTGAGCTCTATGGTATCAATACTAACTGAATAAGAGCTTTTTAAATATTCAACATCCAGAGCCGAACTTAAACTTAACCCTACCGGAGGCAGCTGCGCTGTATCGCCAACAAAAATAAGTTTACACCCGGTTCCTGTTGTAACATAACGCACCAAATCATCGAGCAGACTTGACTGATCCGCAAAACTTCCACTCAGGCCTCCCCCATTCGAGATCATGGAGGCTTCATCAACAATAAAAATGGCATGCGTATGCAGGTTGGGCTGAACAACAAAATGCCCGATCCCGTCCGTATTGGTAACACGTTTGTAAATTTTTTTGTGAATAGTGAACGCCTGTTTTTGCGAATAATTAGAAAGCACTTTGGCTGCGCGGCCTGTTGGAGCCAATAAAATTGATTTTTTCTGAATAGCCGGCAGGCTTTTTATAAGCGCACTTATAATGGTTGTTTTACCTGTACCTGCGTAACCCTTTAAAACAAACACATTGGCCGCTTGCGGATCCGTGGAAAAGCCGGAGATCTTATTGATGAATTCCGCCTGCCCGGGTGTCGGCTCGTGGGGAAATTGTTTTAACAGTACCTGTTTAAATTCTTGGTCATTCACGGTTTAAAGTTAGTATGAGTTTTCTAATGTTCTTCTAAATTCAATCTGATAAAACTTTGCGCCCTTTGCGTCTTTGCGAGAAAAAGAAGCACGCGAGAGCGCAAAGAACGCATATTTCAGGGTGCAGATTACAGATAATTATTTGTAATTTTGCTCATCATGCTCACAGAAACCAATAGCCTTATCTCGCAGGCGTTAAGCCTTGTTGACGACTTATTTGACGGACGTCAGACAAAAGGTTATCATTTGGCCATTCAATTGAGTTCGGACGGTCTTTCGGCCGCTGTGTGGGATGATGTGTATAACAAAGCTCTTGCCCTTGAGCGATTTTCTTTTCAAAAAGCATTTAATGTCAACACACTCCTATCGCATAGTAACAGTGCGATAAAACAAAGCAGCATTCTGTGCTATCCTTATAAAAAAGTCTCATTATCCATTGTAAATACCAGATCAACACTGGTTCCAAATGCCTTGTTTGACGCAAACGAAAAAGATGCTCTGCTTAAATTCAATCATTCACTTGCTGATAGCGAAACCATTGTTATTGATAATTTACCCAATCTTGACGCGAAAAACATTTATGCGCTACCAAAAGTAATTGAGCAGCAATTTAGAGAATTGTATACGCAGCTGGATATTACGCATTATTCAAGTCCGCTCATTGAGCACGTATTGTTAACAAATAAACATTCCGACACAACGAATGTGGTCTTGAACGTACACTCAGAAGGATTTGAAGTACTGGTACTTAATTCAGGCAAATTACTCTTTTACAATACCTTTTCTTACCAAACAGCCGAAGACTTTATTTATTACCTGCTATTTGTATTTGAACAATTGAAATTAAATCCGGAATCGGTAAAAGTTGAATTGTTGGGGGAGCTTGAAAAAAATTCCGCAATCTATCAGCTGTTATATAAATATATCCGCAACATAAAATTTGGTGATCGACCGGATGCATTTGATTATAGTTTTAAAATAACCGCTTTGCCCAAACAATATTATTACAGTTTATTCAGCCAGTTTTTATACCCCTGATCTATGCGTATTATAAGCGGAACACATAAAAGGCAGGCATTTTATCCGCCAAAGAATTTGCCTGTTCGCCCGACAACAGATTTCGGAAAGGAGGCATTATTTAATATTTTAAATAATCGTATAGATTTTGAAGCTATAACAGCGCTTGACCTTTTCAGCGGAACCGGCAGTATTAGCTATGAACTTGCGTCACGCGGGTGCCCTCAAATAACCGCAGTTGATGCCGATAGCAATTGTTATGCATTTATCAAAAGAACAGCCGGGGAATTTGTCTTTACCGGGATAACTGTCATTAAAAGCGATGTGTTCAAATTTTTGAAAAGTGAAAGCAAAGCATACGATCTTATTTTTGCCGATCCTCCCTATGAATTAAAGGAAACCCGTGAACTGCCTGGGCTTATTTTCAGCAGAAACCTGCTGAAACCGAATGGGCTGTTAATAGTAGAACACCCCAAAGAGCTTAATTTTGAAACAACAGAACGATTTTTGGAGCAGCGTAATTACAGCAAAGTGAACTTTAGTATTTTTAGTAACGAAGCTGTTCAATAAAATAACCAAATGAAGAAAATTGCCTTATTCCCCGGCTCGTTCGACCCGATCACCATAGGCCACGAATCCATTATCAGGCGAGCTTTACCCCTGTTCGATGAAATTATTGTAGCCATAGGAATTAACTCGACCAAAAATTATTATTTGCCGCTCGAAAAACGAAAAAGTCTCATTCAACAAGTGTTTGCCAAAGAGTCGCGTATTAAAGTATTGAGTTACGAAGGCCTTACTGTTGATTTTTGCAAAAAAGTAAAGGCTAATTATATTTTACGTGGGTTGCGCACGTCTGCCGATTTTGAATTTGAGCGCGGCATCGCGCAAATGAATAAGGCAATGGTGCATGATATTGAGACCATATTTATTTTATCAAACCCCGAACACTCTGCAATAAATTCAACTATTGTACGTGATATATTAAGGAACGGCGGAGATGTAAGCGCGTTTATTCCAAAAGGAATTAAGTTGGAATAAATAGAGCTAACTATTTGGGGCTTAAGCCCGTTTGGTTAGTTCCTTCATTACCGCGACCTTAAGGTCGCGGTAATGAAAATTCAAAAGATTTGGGCTTTAGCCCAACATACGAATTGCATACCAGACAATCCCTCGGAGATCAATGAAAAAATTATTCTATATATTATTTTGTTGTATAGCCGTTCTCACATCAGCACAAAATATTACCATCAATGGATTTGCGCCAAGTTATAAAGGTCGGGAAATAACATTATTCACCTATGCCGATTACATTTCATATTCGGAGATCCCGGTATCTGTACAAACAGTAAGCGATAGCGGATTTTTTAATTTCAGCTTTCAGTCCGATGATATAAAACGGGTTTTGCTCCGGAGCGGAAAACAAAAAGCCAACATGTACGTTGAACCCATGCGTGACTACAGAATCTTTTTCCCTTCCCGTGACACAATACGCTTTGCAAATCCCAACATTGAACAATCTGTTGATCTTACTTTTGCAGTAACGGATACGACCGAAATAAACGCATTGGTGATCGATTACAATGAATGCTTTGAGAACTTCTGGACTGAAAACTACCAATACTTTGTACAAAAAAAATCACGCGCCCGGCTCGATTCTTTTGAGCTTCAAATGCAAACCCGTTATGCCGCCTTCAATAAGCCGTATTTCAAATCCTATATTGCTTATAACATAGCCGAACTCGAGCTGAATACATTCCAGAGCAAACCTGAATTGGCAAAAAAATATATTATCGGTAAGCCCGTATTGTATGATAATTTCGAATACATGAATTTCTTCAATAAATTTTTTAACAGATACCTGCAACAATATGCCTCCTCTGCAAATGGCTCAGCACTTATTGAACAAATAAATTCCAGGCCAAGTTTTGAGGGATGTATGAGCGCGTTGGCAGAAGATAAATATTTGAAAAATGATACTGTCAGAGAACTGGCGCTCATTAAAGGGTTGTCGGAATTATATTACTCCTCCGATTTCAAACGCGAAAACATGTTGTATATTTTAGAACGGATAGCGGCAACAACCAAAATAGCTGTTCACCAGATCATTGCTTCCGATGTAATCAGATCCTTTTCAAAACTTCAACCGGGCGCTTCTGCACCTGAATTTTCATTATTGGACAAAACGGGAAAAAATGTTGCTCTTTCAGACTTTAAAGACAAGTATGTTTATATAAATTTTTGGGCTACATGGTGCACCTCTTGCCTGCAGGAATTAAAATTAATTTCGAACCTCAAAAAAAAGTACGGCGGAAAAATTGTCTTTGTGAGCATTAATATTGATGATGATCCGAGTCTGATGAAAAAATTTCTGGCAAAAAATCCAAAATGCGACTGGGTATTTTTGCATTATGGCAGTCAGAAAGAAGTGAAAGATAAATATGAGATCAAAAGCGTTCCCTCCTATTTTCTGGTCAATCCAACGGGGAACTTCATTCAATCACCGGCCCTGCGTCCCACACAAAGCATAGAAGCCACCTTTTGGGAGATCTCCAAAAAAAAATCAGGGAACAAAGGCCCCTGATCTTAATATTGTAAAAAGCAGAACTTATGCATTTACATTTTCCAGGCAGATCAATTCAAAGGGAATCCTGGAAACTACACTGGCCAAACCAGCTCCCTGGTGTTTAAGATCTTCATCCTGTTCCATGTAATGCCATTTTACGCGAACATGGATACCGTTCCCGATAAATGTTTCAAGCATTGCAAATAGCCCGACAAAACTACGGGCAGTCGCCGAATTATAATAATCCATGTGCATTTCAATAATAATCTCCTTGCTGATCTTATTATTCACAAGATGCTTATGGTATTCCCTGAACCAGGCCAATACGGGCTCATAAAATTTTTCCGAATCTTCCATTCGTGATTCGCCTGTTATGATAAATATTGATTTATCGGGATCCAAATAAACTTTTGGTGAAGAATCCGTTGATTCAATAACTAACTTTTGCATAACATATGATTAATTGGTCTGTATCAAATCTAATCATTTTTTTATTGAATTGAAAACTTAAATGCCTGTATTCTATTGCATTAAATAGTTGAGTCTATTGTCGACCCAGGCTCCTGAAGATCAGTTGCAGTTGGTTTTTTAGGGAAAAAACGGCGCTGGAACAATAAAATCATCAATACACCTATAGTGATCGAACTGTCCGAAAAGTTGAATACCGGCCTGAAAAAAATAAATTCTTCTGTACCCCATATCGGGAACCAGGCTGGAAAATGGCCCTCAATGATCGGGAAGTAAAACATATCAACCACCTTACCGTGCAAAAGGCCTGCATAGCCTCCTTCAGGAGGCATAAATTTTGCGACTTCATAATTGCTGTCACTGAATAAAATCCCATAAAAAATACTGTCAATTATATTTCCAAGAGCCCCGGCCAATATAAGTGATATGCTGATGATCAATCCCGAAGGTGCCTGTTGACGGACAAGGTCATACAAGTACCAACCGATAGCCATTACTGCAAGAATGCGGAATGAAGTTAAAAACAATTTACCATAATTACCTGCAAACTCCATCCCAAAAGCCATTCCGTTATTCTCGGTAAAATGAATAATGAACCAGTTCCCGGCAACATGATATTCCTCACCAAGAAAGAAATGAGTTTTAACATAAAATTTTATGGCCTGATCGACCAGTAAAACGAGGAACACTATGAGTAGGGGCTTCTTCATGCTAAACGCTCAATATATTGGGCAACTCTAAAACAAAAAAGATTGCCAAATATAGCAACCTTTTGGGGTAATGACTTTATTTATAATCAGGTAATCGGTTAAAGTTGTAATCGGTTACCGGTAAAAAACTGATTACCGGTAACCGATTACTGATTACCTTTCAACTAAGCGTATTGCTGCATCTTACCCTCTATGCTGGTAGTAGCATGCGGCACACTGCGCAGACGCTCTTTAGGTATTAGTTTACCTGTTATGCGGCAAATACCATAACTCTTGTTCTCAATACGGATCAGCGCATTTTGCAGGCTCTGAATATATTTTTCCTGGCGAGATGCCAATTGAGCCGTTTCCTCTTTGCTCATTACATCCGAACCATCTTCAAGCAGCTTAAAAGTCGGTGATGTGTCATCAGTACCATGATCATCTTTATGAGAAAGTGTACTCTTCAATAACTCATAATCACGCTGCGCTTCTTCAAGTTTCCCTAAAATAATTTCCTTGAATTCAGTTAACTCCTTATCAGAGTATTTTGTGCGCTTGTCTTTACCGATAAATGGTTTGGGCTGTTTGAGATCAGGGCGCTTAATGAAAGCTTTTGGCGGCTCATAAAAGAAGGGTTGCGGTTGTTGTCCTTTTGATTCCTTATCACTGCTATTATCCTCTTCCATATCAATTGAGCCGGACTCCTGCTTCTTAGAAACAGGGCTGCCATTGTTTTTAAAAGTTTTTGCCTTTTCTATTGCGGTAATTGGTTTAACCGCGGCCACCTTAACAACACTTTTTTGTGTAATAGTGGCTTTGCTTTTAATACCTTTCGCTTCGTTAGCTGTTTTTTTACTAATTACGCTTTTAACGCTTTTTTTTGAGGCGGTTTTTTTTGCTGTCTTTTTTTTAGGAGACGATTTTTTAGCTGCTGCTTTTTTTACTGTCTTCTTTTTAGCAGGCGATTTTTTAACTGCTTTTTTCTTAGCAGGCTTGCTTTTTTTAGCGGGTTTCTTTGCCATGTTAATTGAGTTTAACTATTGATATTAGTGTTTTAATTTCGTCGTCGACTTCAACAAGTATGCCTTCGTTTTCTGTAATTTTATCGACCAATTCGAGCGATGAGGCTAAAATTTCGGTGCAAATATAATTTAAATTATTAGATACTGCCGAATTGATAGCACTATTTGATTGTATCTTAACTAAGATACGATCTGTAACCTCAAAATCCTTGTCTTTTCTCAAATTTTGAATACGATTGACCAATTCCCGGGCTATCCCTTCTTCTTTTAGTTCAGAAGTAAGGGTTATATCGAGTGCAACAGTTATTGGTCCTTCATTTGCCACTTTCCAACCGGGAATATCAATGGGAATAATTTCAATGTCCTCATTTTCAAGTATATACGTTTCGCCTTCAATTGTCACATCAAATTTTCCGGTCTTTTCAACTGCTGAAATGATCGCCTGAGCATTGTTTGCGACAAAAGCCTGTACAGCCTTCATATGTTTGCCGCACTTTTTCCCAAGTGTCTTAAAATTCAGCTTCATATTCTTCACGATCTGAGTTTTTGACTCATCCACAAATTCGATCCGCTTTACATTCACTTCCGACAGGATCAGATCTTTTACCGCTTCGATCTTGTTTTTGTAAGCTTCGTCCAATATTGGAATTTGTACACTGTTCAATGGCTGACGAACACGGATATTTTCCTTTTTACGAATAGATAATATCATGGATGAAATTTTTTGCGCTAATTCCATCCGTTCCTCCAAATGCTTATCGATCAACTTTTCATCTACAACCGGCATGTTTGAAATATGTACCGATTCTGCTTTGTGCCGACCTGTTACAGTGTTAAGGTCGTTAAACAATTTATCGGTAAAGAACGGTGCGATCGGTGATGCGAGCTGAGCAATCACTTCAAGGCAACGGTACAAGGTCTGATACGCCGCAATTTTATCATTGGTATACTCCCCTTTCCAAAAACGACGGCGGCACAAACGAACATACCAATTACTTAAATGTTCATCCAAAAAATATTCGATAGTACGGCCTGCTTTCGTTGGCTCATAATCAGAATATGCCTGATCAACCACTTTGATAAGTGAATGAAGTTCGGATAAGATCCAGCGATCAATTTCGGGTCTTTCGCTTACAGGTATTTCGGCTTCTTTGTATGCAAAGCCATCTATGTTAGCATATAAAACAAAGAAAGAATATGTATTGTAAAGTGTTCCAAAAAACTTGCGCTGCACCTCAGCGATCCCTTCAAGGTCAAACTTAAGATTATCCCATGGCTGGGCATTCGTAATCATGTACCAGCGTGTAGCATCGGGTCCGTATTTTTCAAGCGTTGAGAACGGATCAACAGCATTACCTAAACGCTTGCTCATTTTATTCCCGTTCTTATCTAACACCAGGCCATTTGATACCACATTTTTATATGCAACAGAATCGAAACACATAGATGCGATAGCATGCAATGTGTAAAACCAGCCCCGTGTCTGATCAACGCCTTCGGCGATAAAATCCGCGGGAAAATATTTTTTGCCGTCGATCAACTCTTTATTTTCAAAAGGATAATGTACCTGCGCATAAGGCATCGCCCCACTGTCAAACCATACATCAATCAGGTCGTTCTCGCGTATCATTTTTTGCCCGGATAAGGAAACCAATACAATTTCGTCCGTATAAGGCTTATGCAGATCGAAGGTGTTATAATTTTCTTTTGAATTATCCCCGGGCTTGAAAGCAGCCAATGGATTAGCTTTCATAAAACCGGCTTTTACAGACTTGTCGATTTCATTTTTCAATTGCTCCGCGGAACCAATACAGATTTCTTCTTTCCCATCCTCCGTTCGCCAGATAGGAAGCGGTATTCCCCAAAAACGGGAACGGCTCAGATTCCAGTCGTTGGCATTCTCTAACCAATTGCCAAAACGTCCCGTCCCGGTTGATTCGGGCTTCCAGTTAATAGTTTTATTGAGCGCCACCATTTTGTCTTTAGCAGCAGTCACTTTAATGAACCAGCTGTCAAGCGGATAATATAAAACAGGTTTGTCTGTACGCCAGCAATGCGGATAGCTGTGTTCATAGGTCTCTTTCTTGAAAAGTTTTCCTTCTTCCTGGAGCTTCAGCACAATCCGTTCGTCAACACTTAAGTATACTTTCAGGTCTTTTATTTTTCCGGCAGCTTCTAATGTCTTTTTCTGTTTTTCAAACTCCGTTTTCTTTTCTTCATCAGATAAGTAGGCTTCTTTTACATATTCGTCACCGTACAAAAACACTCCGTCTTTTACCTCAGGTAAAAATTTGCCGCGTTTATCAACCAACGTAAGTGAACCTATCCCGTTTTGTTTGACAACACGGAAGTCATCGGCACCGAAGCTGGGGGCGATGTGTACGATACCTGTTCCATCTGTTGTTGTAACAAAATCACCAACAAGCACTTTAAAAGCATCCCCCTGGGGTTTTACAAAAGGGAGGAGCTGCTCGTATGAAATTCCGGCAAGATCTTTTCCTTTAAATTCATCGATAAGTTTATACGGAATAAGCTTGTCTCCCGGTTTGTAATCAGAAAATGGGATTTCAGCAGCCTTAGTATTAAAATATTTTTCTACTAAGTCTTTTGCAAGAATAACATAAATGTTTTTCCCTGTAAACTGGTTATATGTATTAACTAAAACGTAAGTTATATCTGCACCTACCGCCAATGCTGTATTGGATGGCAAAGTCCATGGGGTAGTGGTCCATGCGAGGAAATAAACATCTGGTGCTCCCCCTTCAAAAAATCGTTTGCCGCTTGTCTTGAACATTACGGTTCCCGTCCGATCCTTCACATTCCTGTAACAACCCGGCTGATTAATTTCATGCGAACTGAGACCCGTTCCGGCTGCGGGTGAATAGGGTTGTATAGTATAACCTTTGTATAACAACCCCTTTTTGTACAGATCATTAAGCAGCCACCAGACACTTTCAATATACGTATTCTCGTAGGTAATGTAGGGCTCCTTCATATCAACCCAATAACCCATGAGGCGGGTAAGCTCTTCCCACTTATCGGTATATTTCATTACCTCTTTGCGGCAGGCTTGGTTATACTCTTCAACAGTTATTTTCTTGCCGATATCTTCTTTGGTAATACCTAATGTTTTTTCAACGGCAAGTTCAATAGGCAAACCGTGGGTATCCCAGCCGGCTTTACGTTTTACCTGTTTTCCCTTTAGTGTCTGGTAACGGCAAAAAATATCTTTAATAGCGCGCGCCATCACGTGGTGAATGCCGGGCATGCCGTTGGCACTTGGAGGACCCTCGTAAAATACAAAAGGTGTTTTGCCTTCGCGTGTAGTAACGCTTTTTTCAAATATTTTATTTTCATCCCAAAATTTTAAAATGTCCTTCCCGATTTGAGAAAGATCAAGGGATCTATATTCAGGGTATTTACTCATAATACAATCGCGTGCTGCTTTTACAAGGAGGGCAAATTTAGGTTTTTGGGTAGTGATAAACAAGCTAAAAAAGAATGCCCGGAAAGGATGTTTTTGAAGCAAACAACAGCAATTACCCGATAGTTGCAACTACCTTCAATTCAATGGCAATAGGCGTTGGCAAACAATTAATTTCAACCGTTGTGCGGCAGGGGGGATTTGCCTTAAAATACTCGGCCCATAGTTTGTTGTACTTTGAAAAATCGTCCTTCATGTTGGTGAGGTAAACAGTAACATCCACAATATTATCCCAACTGCTGCCCGCATCTTCCAGGATATATTTTACATTGCGAAATACACTGTGGCACTGCAACTCAATGTCATAACTGACAATTTTCCCATTATTATCCAGCTCAACTCCGGGAATTGTTTTTGTACCACGTTCACGCGGACCAACCCCGGAAAGGAATAAAAGGTTCCCTACGCGTTTAGCGTGAGGATACAGTCCCACCGGCTCGGGAGCTTTTGAGGAGTTTATCTGATCGTTGTTCATTGGGCGAATTTACTTGTTACAGATTGTATTCACAAATACGCTTATTCGTTGATTTTAAGACAACGCTGCAAGCTTTAACATTTTTTAACACAGGGATAACAATACTGGCGCGGTGTTTGAGTTATATTTGCGTAACCAAAAATTATAACGCCATGCTATTCAAACTAAGTATTATTTTGCTGCTAGCAGCATTTATAGTTCTCATGGCCTATTGGGTAGTGAGAACTGAGGAGAGACCGGGGAAAAAACGTAGTTTCCTTGATCCGGATAAATCATATGGCAAAGCAAAGGAACTGGGACTTAAATTTCCCGGTGAATTTAACGATGCATTGCCCGGAGTGTAATGATTTGTTTGTGTTTGGTTAATCTGAAAAAGTCATCCGAAATCGGGTGACTTTTTTATTTACAAAAGGACAGATCAGAAAGGAATCCCTAATTTAAAACCACATAATGGTTGGGGATACATCGTTGTAGAAGTGGAAGGCTGATAGGTCGTGGTATTGTTATTATTTTGTATTTCCACAAGCTGACTTACTGTTGCATTACGAAGTGCGAAACCAACGTAAAAGTCACCAAGTATGTCCAAATTCCATAAACTTTCATATTGAAAGCCAAACTTAAATTGAAAATCAAGAAAATTATACCCCGGCTTAAAGCCATTAACATTACCCGAACTCACCGTATTGTTGTTTGTGGCTTTTTCAAATGAATAGGATCTGTAACTGACCATAGGCGATAAATAAATGCCTTCAAAATTATCAAAGTCTTTGGGATAGAACCTTATCCCTGCTTCTCCACACAAATGGACAACAGGAGTGCCATAATCCAGAAAATTTCCTTCTTTCATCATTTCAAATACAATGTCTCTGTATGTGAGCCCCACCCCTGCTTCACCTGTAAATTTATCACTGATATAAAATTCATAGTTCAGTAAAAAAACGCCTCGCGCCAGCAATGAATAATTCCATTTAACCAGATTCCTATCAACAAATCTTGCAGAATCTACACGATTCACAGGGATGGGTTGACTGGGTTGAAAAACAGTAATTTTAGTCTGCGCAAAAATAAATTGTGAAAAAAGCAATGAAGAAATCAGGAAAATATCTTTCATCTTATGTTATGAGGTTGTTATATAATTATACATTTGCAAATGTAGTACAATAGCCAACAAATAAATATCTTCTTCTATTTTATTAATCCTAATAACAATTCTTATGCTAAAACGCTCCCTGGTTATCAATTTATTCATTGTTTTATCTTCTCTAGCGGCTGTTTCACAAGAAGTAAACGTTTATTGGGGCAAAGAGAATCCTGTAGACAGGAAAGGAAGAACTGAACTACTTGGCAGAAGAGGAAATCTTATATTCGGATACAAAGAATCCCGAAAAGAATTAAGCCTTCTGAAGTATTCTGCAGATGACCTTCAGATTAAAGGCGAAACTCCTTTGATCGGAAACGCGGGAAAGGGAAGTAATGTGATTGATAACGACAATGAATTCAATCAGTTTCTGATGATGAAAAACAAAACCTATTTCAGTGTTTCAAAATATGATAGAAAAGCGGATAAGAATTCGATTTATATGCAGGAAATAACCAACGAAGGAAAAATGACCGGAAAGCTCACAAAGCTGGCTGACATATCTGCTAAAAGCCGAAGAAACTCCGGATCTTTCCTGATGTTTACTTCAAAGGATTCTCTGAAATTACTAATCGTTAATAATCCTCCATATGAAAAATATGCGGGTGAAAAATTTATCTTTAATATTTTTGATGAAAACCTGAAAGCCCTGCACAAGCTTGAAGTTGCTTTACCTTATAAAGACAAAAACTTCTCTGCCGAAGACTATATTTTGGGCAATGACGGTATAATTTATTTATTGGCAAGAATTGATCTTGAAAAAAAGGACAAAAAAAAGGATGAAGCCGGTTATTATTATGAGATACTGACTATTACACCAACGGGGAAAGGCGAAGTCTCAGAATTTGAACTTAAGTTACCAAATAAATACATAAATGATGTTTCGTACACCCTGGATGAAGCAAAAGGAATAATTATCTGTTCGGGTTTTTACGGGAAAATAGAAAAAAAAGGGTTTTCATATGATGATATTAATGGAATATTCTATCTGCGTATAAATAAAGAGTCTAAAATAGTAGAAGCCTCTGACACGAAAGAATTGGACAAAGATTTTATTGCAGAGTTAACCAGTCAGCGAAAAGCAAATAAAGGGCGGGGCATTTCCAATTGTTTTACCATTAAAAAATTTGTAACCAAGTCAGATGGCGGAGCGGTACTTATTGCAGAATATACTTATGACTATGTCCAGGTGGTTACTACAACTGACCCTAAGACAGGTTCGACCACGACAAGATATATTTATCATTATATAAGGAATAATATTTTAGCGATAAATATAAATCCGGACGGATCGATTAAATGGTATACGAATATTCCAAAATACCAACATACTACAAATGATGGGGGAGCATACAATTCATTCATGTTTGCCACACATAATGATAAAATGTATTTTATTTACAACGAGGATCCACGAAATCTGGATCCTGCCAAAGTGAAAACAGTAAAAGATATGCGAACAATGACTCGCCCATATAAATCAACCTCCGTTTTGGTTGAATTAAGTGAGTCAGGGGAGTTTACAAAAAAGACACTGTTCAGTAATAAACAAAACAAAATTACCTTAATGCCAGACAGGGATATTTCGGTCAGCGACAATGAAAAAATAGCTTATGCCTTTAATCCCGGCATGTACTGTTGTTTCATCTCATTCAAGGCTGCAAAAAGTAAATTAGCCCGGTTTGAGTTCAAATAATCATTGAGGCGTTTATAATGTAAAGTGCTCGAGAATTATTTTTCTGTATTTTTCTTTTAATGCGTTTGATCTATTTTGGTTGTGCTCTTCGGCGAGGATGCCACTCAACCGGATTCCTCCTTTATAAAATTTTCGCAAAGGAAGCAATCCTGTAACACTTCCGGTTATATAATATGCGGAATAATAATTGTATCCGGTAAAAGCAATTAACCCGCCTTGGATAAGTATTGACGCTATACCCTTTAAAGGATAACCTGCTTTAATTTGCCCCGCACCCGGAATGAAGGATGACCAACGACTGCACTTTTCAGGGCTGCGGTAGTCAAAAATTATAGGTAAATCCGAAATAAACATTCTTTGCAGACTGTCACAATCATGACAATTACTCAGAAGTTCCTGTTTACATAATTTCCAGTTTTGCAATTCATTTAATGCTAATAACCGAATAGAATAATACTCTGCCGACTTGTTCAAATATCTGATTTCATTTTCAAATAGTTCAATGGATATCGCATCATTGTACTGTCCGGCCAAAAAATAATTTAAAAGTTTCTGGTATCTTAACTGTGCTGACTCATTAACTGTTTTACAATAAGTACCGGCCCTTTTCAGTTCTTGCAGCGCCTGTTTATTATTTCCTGAATTTTTATACAGTTCCGCTTTGTCGAATAAAATATTAAATCGCTCGGAATCATTAACAGAATAGTATAGCCGTAGCTCGGCATTAAGCAAAGACGATGCTAATAATGAGTCCGGTTGGGCGCTACTCAGTAAGTTTTTTAATATTAGCGTTATAATAAGTAAATATCTCATGATCTATCTCCGATAAATAATCTATTTTCTTTTTTTTGGCCAATGCCACACTACCCCAAATGTTTCCTGTGTAAAATACTCCAAACAGGCTTGCCGTTAAAATAAATCGTGGACTCCCTGGTCCGGCTTTTATATATGACTCCGCAGCTTGCATTCCTAATAACATATTGGCAACAAAAGCCGTCATTGCCTGGTATTTGTTTCCAAGATACAGTTTCCCTGAACCAGGCAACAAAGCAGAATACAGACCGGACAAAAGGGGAGAGTACCTCGGTATATTAATATACCTGTCTTTTAATTCCCCTAAGGTTGGTGAAACTGTCCACTTACCTGCACTAGTATCCATTTTACACAATTGTCTTTTCAAAAGACACATTGATATCCCTGCCTCTTTATAAAATACTTTATTTCTATTATCATTAGCTGACCGCAAAGCGCATTCTACAGCAGCATAATTATTAGTTACAATCAGCATTGAGATAAAAAGCTGCCTGTTCTTTTCAGATACATTCAGGTCACAAGGCATTTTTTTTAGTGTATAATTAACCTGGTCGGATTTATTTAGTTTCATGAATATTACAGCTCTATCCAGCTGCAAACTATCTGTAACATCTTTATTGTCCGCATAAACTCTTTGTAGTTTTTGATTGAAGGTCAATTGTTCCAATAACAAATTACCTTCCTTAAGATAATTGTAAAAAGCCACCGTGTCAAAGGGGGTGGTGTCCTGGGCCCGGAAAAAAGAAGGATATAAAAATATCCAGATACTAATGATTGAAACTATACATCGACGGCTCATCAGTAACTTTTCCGGAAGTGTGGTTGATCAGGTAATTTTGCGTTTCAACTTGCGCCTGTCCGTTACAACGGGTCAGCCTATCTGCTGTTAAAAAAACGGCTTTTATTATTCCTAGTTCCTTAACTGATGAAATACCAAATGCCGAACAACTTCGATCAAACTCACACACCGCGGATATTTGTTGTGAAAATATTTTTTGATATACATATATAAATGAAAAAGCCAGCACTTTAAATGGATTTCCTGACCTGGTAAAAACTATATCGGGTGATATAGCATCTGCCTTTTCAATAGCGAGCATTCTCTTCTTAATAAGAATTCCATCCGGACTTAGCTTTTGTGCCTTCAAAGCAATCAAGCCAGAAAAAAACAATAAAACCAAATATATCTTCATAAAATATAAAATGCCTCAGCAACAAATATAATTAAATATAGCGTCAATATATTTTTAACGTTGCTACTCCTCGGCCGGGTAACAGGTATTCAACTTGTTAATAATTTAACCAAGGTAAACAAATCATTCTTCGATCAATAAAAGGGCTGTACTTAATTCCCCTGCCGCCTTTGTATTCTTTTGCCGTTGGGCTATAGCAATACCTTTAGTATAGGTAACACGCGCTTTTTCAAGCTGCTGAAGCTGTTCATACAATTGTCCCATTTGATAATAGGCTCCTAAATAATTTTCATCTCTTTTTAAAATATGTTCAATAATGCTTATTGCTTTTTCTTTTTTGTCCTGTTTAGCATACTCCAGGGCCAACGCATAATTTAGGAAAAAGTCGTGTGGTTCCTTTTGAAGAAGATCAAGAAGTTGGTCAAGGCGTGTCGCCATTATTTAATAAGAAGTTTGATTTATGCTTTTCTGCTTTTTAGCAGGAAAGAAGTCTGGTTATTTGTGAACCCATCTTTCGCACAGTCAGATTCTTCGCTTCGTTCTGGATAACACAAATTCAGGGTGCACATTCGTAAATTCGCTTTTTATTCGTAATTGGTTGATGATTATTCGGAACGAAATTGATTGAGAAACCTGACATCATTTTCGGAAAACAAACGGAGGTCTTTTACCTGGTATTTAAGCATGGTGATGCGCTCTATACCCATTCCAAAGGCAAAGCCGGTATATTTTTTACTGTCTATTTTACAGTTATCAAGTACAGCAGGATCCACCATGCCACAGCCCAGAATCTCAACCCAGCCGCTGTATTTACAAACGTTGCAGCCTTTCCCGCCACAAATGTTACAGGAAATATCCATTTCGGCACTTGGCTCGGTGAATGGAAAATAGGAGGGGCGCAGCCGTATTTTGGTTTCTTCGCCAAACATTTCTTTGGCAAAATAAAGCAACGTTTGTTTCAGATCAGCGAACGATACATTTGTATCAATGTAAAAACCTTCCACCTGGTGAAAGAAGCAGTGCGCGCGTGCGGAGATCGCTTCATTCCTGTAAACGCGTCCGGGAGCCAAAAGGCGCAGCGGCGGTTGCTTATTTTCCATTACACGAACCTGTACGGATGAGGTATGCGTGCGCAAAGCAAAATCGCCGGTGATAAAAAAAGTGTCCTGCATGTCGCGCGCAGGGTGATTTTCCGGGAAGTTAAGCGCTGTAAAGTTGTGCCAATCGTCCTCTACCTCCGGACCATCAGCCAATGTAAATCCAATACGTGAAAATATATCAATGATCCGCTTTCGAACAATTGAAATAGGATGACGTGTGCCAACATTTACCTGCTCACCCGGCAACGTGAGATCGATTAATACTTCACCTGTACCATCCGTTTGCTCCAGCTTTTCTCTAAGTACATTTAATTTTTCCTGGGCTTTATTTTTCAGTTCGTTTAACTTCTGACCGACTTCGCGCTTAAGTTCAGGAGCAACATTTTTAAAATCATCAAACAATTGGCTTATATCACCTTTTTTACTCAGCAACTTTATACGGAAGCCTTCCAGCTGCTCCTTGCTTTCGGCACTGAATTGTTCGATCTCAGATAATATTTCTTTTATTTTTTCCTGCACAGTAAATTATTTTTCAATACTCATTTTTAAAATACGAATGTCTTTCTCAGGACGGTCGCCGGGTAATGTTTTGGCAGCGGCAATTTTATCAACGAGGTCAAGGCCCTCAACCACTTCACCAAATACCGTATACCCTCCATCCAGATGCGGAGTTCCTCCAACTGTACTGTATATTTTGCGTTGTTCTTCACTGAATTTGAACTGTGGCATTTTCGTCACTTCGGCAAGCACCATTGGTTCAATCAGTTTTGATATTGCCATAAGGCTGTCTGTTTGCTGGGATTGCTGAAAAGCAGTAAACTTCGTTCTTAAATTAGCATTCTCAGGTTTATTCATAAGTCTCGAAAATGCTTCCTGCTTTTGGTTGTTAAGCATACGTTGCTCCATTGAATTCAGGTCTTCTACATTAAAGTTTCTGCCCTGAACAATATAGAATTGGCAGCCGGATGATTCTTTATTCGGATTCACGTCATCTCCCATACGGGCCGCCGCAAGAGCTCCCTTTTTATGATAATGCTTGTCCGGCATAATTTCAGCCGGGATAGTGTAACCAGTACTCCCGTTGCCAAGCATTACGCCAGGAGCTGCCTTTTTAGAATCCGGGTCGCCCCCCTGAATCATAAATTGATTGATAACACGGTGAAAAATGGTGCTGTCGTAAAAATGACTGTTTACCAATTTAACAAAGTTGTCGCGATGTAAAGGAGTATCATTATATAACTTGATCTTTATAATTCCTTCCGTGGTAACTATTTGAACCTGCGTTTCTTTTGTTTCATTGCCACCGGCATAAAGGATGCTTATCAAACCCATAAATGCAAATACATGGATCAAAATTGCTTTTCTGTACATAGGTTTCGTTTTTTAGTATTTAATTCAATAATCAGACCACATTGACTTATAGCGCACCATAGTTTTGGATTTTAACAGAAATCATGTAGCTTTGGTAGTCGCAAAGATAATTAAATGCCGGGGTGTAATATAACCGGACCCAAAAATATGTTATATAAAAAAATAAAACTGCATTTTTTATTTACCGCACTCGTTTTGACAACATTGGCATTTACTTTTATTTCTCCTTTATCATCTTGCCAGAAAAATTCAGAATGCACTGCGGTTATTACTGTTGTTGATACAGTCGGAAGTACTTTATCAGGAGCCAGTGTAAGGTTGTATTACGATCCGAAAAACGGAAAAGGATTTGTTGAATCTACACAATCAACGGACGGTTCGGGTAAAACTACATTTGTATTTAAACTACAGGCCATTTTTGATGTGGATGTTACGTATTCAGGCAAAACGGCATCCAAAGCGGGTATTGTCACCTTGCAGCCTGGAAGCTCTGTTTCTAAAACAATTACTTTCAAATAGCTTTCCGGTTATTTGTCATTTTTAAAATAGTCCACTATTGCTTGTTTCATTAAAAGATTTTGTTGCCCCGGCTTTAGGGGCGGTAATTTTTCATTTATTTTCCAGTGCGGCCAACCATCCGTGTCACGACCAATGAATTCATAGTGCCCATAAGGCTCAAGCAGTGTACAGATCGCTATGTGCATCACTTCCAGTTTCTCATCCTTTTTAAATTTTTGGTATCCTTTACCAAGCTCTTGTACACCAATAAGAAAAATTATGCCCTGAAGATCGAGATCACCGAATTTCAGAGATAAGTCGTTCACTAATTTTCCCCATTCTGTTTCCAGGTCCTTGTCATTCATACAGTAAATGTAGCAGCATGATCACCAAAATCAAAATAACATAGTTCTATAATGTTTTATTAATTCAGTCAATGGTTTTAATTTGAGTGTATATTTGCTTTACTTAAAGCAATCACTATGAATTTAGATCTTTCAGGAAAAAGTGCTATGGTTTGCGGAAGCACACAGGGTATCGGGAAAGCCATAGCACTTGAATTGGCGAAAATGGGGGCCAGCGTAATACTCGTCGCCCGGAATGAAGACGAATTGAAAAAAGTAAAAGCTGAGCTGAGTATCAATAAACATCAGGAGCATGGCTATTTATGTGTTGATTTTTCACACCCTGAAGAACTGAAAATGAAAGCTGAGCAATTGGTGAAAGAGAGAAAAATTATTCACATTCTGATCAACAATACAGGCGGCCCTCCCGGCGGACCTGCAATTAACGCTAAAACGGAAGAGTTTATACAAACTTTTTCCAACCATTTGTTATGTAATCATATTTTAATGCAGGCTGTTGCTGAAGGAATGAAAGAGGCAAAATACGGGCGAATCATAAATATAATTTCCACTTCTGTTAAACAACCGCTTAAAGGATTAGGTGTTTCCAACACCATTCGCGGAGCAGTTGCAAATTGGGCCAAAACACTTTCACTTGAACTTGGATCGTTTGGAATAACAGTAAACAATGTTCTTCCGGGAGCAACACAAACACAACGACTCACTTCATTACTCGAGGCAAAAGCTAAAAAGACCGGCGAGTCGGTTAAAGAACTGAAAAAGGAAATGCTGCGTGAGATCCCTGCCGGGCGTTTTGCTGAAGCGGCTGAAGTTGCAAATGCTGCCGCATTTCTTGCATCTCCTGCGGCGGCATACATAAATGGGGTCAATATCCCGGTTGATGGGGGTAGAACGGGAAGTTTATAGTTCAAAAGGTTCAAGGTTCCGGGTTCAACGTTCAATGTTAAAAAAATAAATTATGGCTAGAAGCCATCTCAAAAATGTTTTGTCATGATTAATACGCATGCAATCTGTACAAACCCTAAGTAATTCTGTGCTTTATACTCATTGCGAACCACACACTTTCTGTAATTTTGAATCCAAGCAAAAAGTCGTTCGATT
>JACPDY010000122.1:9966-11307 GCA_016183775.1 Bacteroidota bacterium | reverse complement strand
CCGTGTCTCAGTTCCAGTGTGTCCGACCGTCCTCTCAGACCGGATACTGATCGTTGCCTTGGTGAGCCATTACCTCACCAACTAGCTAATGCAACGCATGCCCATCCATAACCACCGTAGTTTTAATAATAAAGAGATGCCTCTTCACTATACTATGGAGTATTAATCCGAATTTCTTCGGGCTATCCTCCAGTTATGGGTAGGTTGCATACGTGTTACGCACCCGTGCGCCACTCGTCAGCATGTATTGCTACACCTGTTACCGTTCGACTTGCATGTATTAGGCCTGCCGCTAGCGTTCATCCTGAGCCAGGATCAAACTCTCCATTGTAAGTTTGATATTGTTTTCCAATTTAATGGAATGCTTCAAGATTTGTTTCTCATTGACTACAAATAAGAATTTGTAATCAAAGGATACTTACTCTATTCCTTTTTATTTGCTTCAATATTTTCAAAGAACGTTTAATATATTATTCCATTGAAGGAACCTAAAATATTAATCGATACAAGAACTTTACTTAATCCCTTTTTTAAAGGGAGGGCAAAGCTACAAACGTTTTATTAATCTGCAAATATTATTTACAAATTGTTATTAAAATATTTGTCTTTTTTTAAGGAACGTTTTCTTAAAAGGGTTGCAAATGTATGTGGTTTCTGTTGATCTGCAAACATATTCTGCATAAAATATTGTAATAACCTCATAATCAGGTAAAAAAACTATGGGATTGAAATGGAAACCGGAAGTATTTTACCATTAAAGTGCTGATTGCCCGTTAAAGCGAAGGTTGCAACATAATCAGCCATTTGAGTCGCAGATAATGGTGCTTTGTAATGGGGAAAGGCTTTCCGGAGCATTTCGGTTTGAACGGAACCGAGCGCAAGACAATTTACGGAGATATTATACTGTTTTAGTTCCTCAGCAAGACATTCGGTCAATACTGCAACTGCTCCTTTACTTGAACTATATGCGGAAAGCCCTGAAAACTTCACACTTCCCTGTACTCCACCCATGCTGCTTATATTGACAATATGTGAACCCCTCTTCGCTTTTTTCAGTAACGGGATCAGATCACGAACAAGCTTAAAAACACTTAATACATTTACATTGTACACGTTTTCCAAATCCTTATCACTTGTATTTTGAATGGATTTATTGACAATGGCACCTGCATTATTGATAAGAACGTCAATAAATTTAAATTGCTTTTGTATAAGCGGAATCAGTTTTTTTTTCATGTTCTTATCGGCCAGATCAACCGCAACAATATATACGTTGCTTTTATTGCACTCTCTCTTCAGCTTCTCAAGCGCACCTTTATTTCTCGACAATGCAATTATTTT
>JACPDY010000122.1:0-9961 GCA_016183775.1 Bacteroidota bacterium | reverse complement strand
CTGGCACCTGTTACAATTATGTTCATATATAAACTTTAAAATGTTACACGAATATACCGCTGTATTTTCTTAATTTTACATGGAGATGAAAAAAATAATTGTCTGGTTTATATTGTTGCTTTGTCTTTCTGATTTAAATGCCTTTGCACAAGACCCGATTATTAAACCGGCAAATGACACACAAAAAGGCTTTCAATGGAACAAAGTATTTGTAGGTGGAAATATCGGTGCTCAGTTTGGGAGTATTACTGTTGTCAATATTTCCCCAATCATTGGATACAGAATAACCGAACGTTTGGCGGCCGGTATTGGGGCTACTTACATATACTACAATTATAGAGCGCTTCGATTCAGTTCAAGTATTTACGGGGCAAGTGTTTTTGGAAGATTTTATGTGCTTGAAAATATTTTCGCTCATGCAGAATATGAGTTACTGAATGTTGACTCCTACGACTTTCCAGGCACAAGAACGAATATTGAAAATATTTACGTTGGCGGTGGATTCCGGCAGGCTTTGGGAGGACGATCATACATGACTATTATGGCTTTATGGAATATTAATGAGTCGAAATATTCGCCTTATGGAAATCCGATAATAAGAATGGGATTTAGTTTTGGACTTTAACATCTTTCTCCCCTTTCCAAGGGATAAGGTTCTATTGCAGAGAAAATTAGATATTGTATGCAGAAATTTTTCCTTATAGCTCTTTCATTAGCCGGGAAAATTGCATGCGCGCAAAATACAATTCAAACTCCATTTGATATTTATGGTCCTCAGAACGCTCCTGTTTATAAAGATCTGAAAGATGCTCTTAAGGATAATGAACGGGTTTACAAATTAAATCTTACCAACCAGACCCTCGACCCAAAACTATACGCAAAGTTCGGCAAGCTCACCAATCTTCAGGCCTTGATTTTGAACAACGACAACATTACCACGCTTCCTGAAGAGATGAGTAATTTCAAAAGTCTGATGTATTTTTCAACACGGGGTAATGAGATCAGTTCATTACCAAAAGGCTTTGGGAACATGAGCAGCCTGATGCACCTGGAAATATATGACACCAAACTGGATTCATTACCAACCGAAATTGGTTACCTGAACCGGCTAAAAACATTTCACATTCAGAGTAATAAAGACACACTTACACTACCCCACTCCATAGGGTATATGAACGCATTGAGTGAGTTATTGGTTTATAATACCATTCTTGATACTCTTCCTAAAGAGCTTTCACTACTCAAAAATTTAAGATCATTAACACTTGTACAATGCGGCCTTAAAGAAATTCCAAAAAATTTCGGAAAGCTCGATGGACTTGAAGAGTTAGTGTTGGATAATAACTCACTTGAGAATCTACCGGTGTCAGTTTATCATTTAAAAAATCTTCAGTACTTATCCATAAAGAATAACAAATTTTCGAAAATTTCCGATCATGTTTGTTACCTAAAAAGCCTTAGTATGCTGGACGCACGGGGAAACTCCCTTAATGAAGATGATGTAAATATCATCAAAACGCTTTTGCCAGGCTGCAAGGTTTTGTGGAAGTAATATCTCGACAGCGATCAGTGTGCAAACACAGTGCGACAGCTTCCGCAGTCAGTCAGATTTCCCCAAAGGGAGACAGTAAAAATACAAATATGTGAATGGCACCCATTAATTTAAAATCTATTCAATGAAAAACATGCTAATTAAAATCACTTCTGCATTATTCCTTTTATCAGGTGTCTTGTCAGCGGGTCCGGTGACAGTTGATAACCATATAAAGATCGACCAGTTCGGCTACAGAACAAGTGATAAAAAAATTGCCGTTATAAGTAATCCACAAACCGGATACAACTCGGTAAGTCCGTTCAGCCCCGGAACAAATTATCAATTAAGACGCTGGGGCGATGACACTGTTGTTTTTTCGGGAACTCCCATAGCATGGAATGGCGGCAGCACTCACAGTCAAAGCGGCGACAAAGTATGGTGGTTCGATTTTTCTTCCTATACCTCCGCTGGCTCCTACTATGTGTTTGACGTAACAAACAATGTTGGTTCTTATAAATTCGACATCAGTGATTGCATTTATCTCACAACATTAAAGCAAGCGCTGCGGGTGTATTATTACCAGCGTTGCGGAACACCCAAAGTAGCTCCTTATGCACAAACAGGATGGACTGATGCCTCCTGCCATATTGGAAGCTTACAGGATAAGGATTGCCGTTTATATAACAACAATTCATCCACATCCAAAGACCTTTCAGGTGGATGGCATGACGCGGGCGATTATAATAAATATGTGAATTTCACTTTTGAAACAATGACAGATCTGATGCTGGCCTATTCCCAAAACCCAACTGTTTGGACGGATGATTATAACATTCCCGAATCAGGTAATGGTATCCCGGATATACTTGATGAAGTTAAATATGAATTAGATTGGTTGTTGAAAATGCAGAACAATGATGGCTCTGAATTGAGCATTGTAGGCGAAGCAAATTCAGGAAGTGGCAGTCCGCCTTCAAGCGATAACGGCCAACGTGTATATGGACCGGCAACTACGTCGGCTTCATTTTCCGCATCGGCATTATTCGCACTTGGTGCCATACAATACACAAACATTGGACAAACAGCATATGCCAATACTTTACAGACAGCAGCAGTTAAAGCCTGGAACTGGGCTGTTGCGAATCCAAATATTACATTTAGCAATACAGGCCTTGTAGGAGCCGGCGAGCAGGAGGTGTCGGCATACGATCGTTCGATCAGGCATATGGCGGCAGCGGTATTTTTATTCGCGAATACGGGAAACGCGACTTACAAAGCGTTTATCGACAACAATTATACGCAAATGCACCTTATCGCGTGGGGCTATGCTTACCCATTCGAAAGCGGGCAACAAGACATACTTTTGTATTATGCGTCCTTGAATAATGCTACAGCTTCCGTTTCAACTGCCATAAAAAATGCTTATAAGAATTCGATACAGTCGGGAAATGCTGATAACCTGCCGGCTTATACCAATCAAACAGATGCTTACCGCGCTTACCTTTCAAATAATAATTACACATGGGGAAGCAACACAACTAAAGGGCGGCAAGGGATCATGTTCGGCAATATGATCTCCTATAACCTTGATGCACCCAACAATACAAATTACATAAACGCCGCTTTGGGATTTGTAAATTATTTCCATGGTGTGAACCCGACCGCATTTTGTTACCTGAGTAATATGGGAAATTATGGAGCGGAGAATTCGATCAATGAATTTTATCATACCTGGTTTGCGGACGGAAGCTCTTATTGGGACAGGGTTGGAACATCCACTTACGGTCCGGCTCCCGGTTATGTACCTGGTGGACCCAACCCTACATATGCAGTTGATGGCTGCTGCCCTTCCGGATGCGCCTCGTTAAACTCTCTTTGTAATGCGGCACTTGTTACACCTCCGCTAAATCAGCCCATTCAGAAATCCTATAAAGACTGGAATACCAGTTGGCCTCAAAACTCATGGACGATAACTGAACCGGGGATATATACACAGGCATCCTACACCAGGTTACTTTCAAGGTTCGTCAACTTATCGTGTATTACAACAGGTATTGATTACATTACCCTAAATGATCTAACTGCGGAGATCTATCCAAATCCGGGCAACAGCAGTATCAACCTAAATCTTAAGAATACACATGGAAGTTTTACAAGAGTTTATATTAAAGATCTGCTGGGCCGGATAGTATATTTCAGAACCGAAGCAAATCATTCTCCGGATCACACAATTGAAATAGCTATTCATGATTTGACTAACGGCATTTACTTTGCCGAAATTGAAAACAGGAACACAAAAGTTATACGAAAATTTGTGAAGGAATAAATGAAGCTTAATTGCCGGTTGTTAGTTATCGGTTATCAGGACACGTTCCCGACTATCAGGATAAACCGACCACAGCGATAAGAAACTTAATGAAGAAAAAAGAGAGGGAGTTTTTTGAAAATTCAACCTTGCACTTTGCAAAAATTCCTGTACGTTTGCAAAACGTGTTATTTAAATGAATGGTATGGAGAAGTTAGCAGATCGGATCAATAAACTTTCGGAATCTCAAACGATTGCCATGGCACGCAAAAGCCGCGAGCTG
Organism: Bacteroidota bacterium; assembly: GCA_016183775.1. Taxonomy (NCBI): domain Bacteria; kingdom Pseudomonadati; phylum Bacteroidota; species Bacteroidota bacterium. The sequence continues at coordinate 5,839 of JACPDY010000122.1, read as the reverse complement.
AAGGCGCAAGGGATAGATGTGATAAGCCTGAGTCTGGGAGAGCCGGATTTTCACACACCACAGGTTGTTAAAGACGCTGCAAAAAAAGCGATAGATAACGACTTCAGTTATTACACCCATGTTTCCGGTTATGTTGAATTGCGTGAAGCGATTGCAAAAAAATTTAAACGGGATAATAATCTTGATTACACTGCCGAACAAATTGTAGTTTCTACAGGTGCGAAACAAAGCCTTGCCAATGCCATTCTTTGTCTTATAAATCCCGGTGATGAAGTAATAGTTCCATCGCCCTACTGGGTAAGTTATATTGAACTTATTAAACTGGCGGAAGGAGTTCCCGTTATTATTAAGGCAGGGATTGAACAGGATTTCAAGATCACTGCCACCCAATTTAAAGCAGCCATTACACCCAAAACACGAATGATGATCTTCAGCACTCCCTGTAACCCAACAGGAAGTGTGTACAGCAAAGAAGAATTGAAAGCATTGGCTGAGGTGGTTACCCAATACCCTGACCTGTTTATTTTATCGGATGAAATTTATGAGCATATCAATTATGTTGGCGGCCACCAATCGATGGCGCAGTTCGGCAACATAAAAGACCGCGTGATAACAGTAAATGGTGTTTCAAAAGCTTATGCTATGACCGGCTGGAGGGTTGGTTTTATGGGCGCACCATTATGGTTAGCAAAAGCCTGCGACAAAATGCAGGGACAAATAACCTCGGCCACCTGTTCCATTGCACAAAAAGCAACACATGCGGCGATGCTGATGGATGTTTCGGGTATTGCACCTATGCGCGACCAATTCAGAAAGCGCAGGGACCTGGTACTCGGATTGATGAAAGAAATACCCGGCTTGAAAACTAATGTTCCGGAAGGAGCATTTTATTTTTTCCCTGATATTACTTATTACTTCGGAAAATCGGATGGCAAAACAACGATCAGGAACGGAACTGGCCTGAGTGAATATTTGCTTGACAAAGCTCATGTAGCTCTTGTACCCGGCGCGGCTTTTGGTGATGATAATTATATACGCTTTTCATATGCCACATCTGAGGATAAACTCACTGAAGCATTGACCCGCATGAAGAAAGCATTGTCAGAATTGAAATAAACCGGCTTACCATTACAGATGAAGAAAAAAACAAAGAAAGGCAGCAGCTCCGATAATAAATTATCCAAGCAAGGTCTTAAAAATATTTTCGAAGCATTTACAAAACTAAAAATTCTGATAATAGGTGATGTGATGATAGACACTTACCTGTTTGGCGCCGTAAGCCGCATATCGCCGGAGGCACCTGTTCCTGTAGTGTCTATAAGAAAAAAAGAAAGCCGCCTGGGTGGTGCGGCAAACGTGGCATTGAATGTCCAGGCAATGGGCGCTATACCTATTCTGTGTTCAGTGATCGGCGCAGACAGCGAAGGTGATATTTTTTTAGACTTGTTACGTGAACAAAATCTTTCACAAAAAGGAATTTTAAAAAGCCGGAAACGCATCACGACAAAAAAAACCCGCATCATTGGAAATAACCATCAAATGATCCGGATCGACGAAGAGGTTGACATGGATATCAGCAAAGAAGAAACCAGCCAATTGCTTCTTCGGATTTTTACACTGATCAAGCACGACCAGATCGATGCAATTATTTTTGAAGACTACGACAAAGGACTTATTACACAAAAACTAATACAACAAGTAACAAAAATCTCCAGAAAAAAAGGCATCCCGACGATCGTAGACCCTAAGAAGAAAAATTTCATGCATTACAAAGGTGTTGATATGTTCAAACCCAATTTAAAAGAACTGAAAGACGGATTAAAAATCGAGTTCAACCATCACAAACTTAAAGAACTTAATAAGATCACCAATGAGTTCAGGGGAGATCAAAAGATCGACACATTGCTTATCACACTTTCCGAACTGGGTATATATATAAACACTGATGAAAAACAGATGATTATCCCGGCACATATCCGCAGGATTGCTGATGTATCAGGTGCCGGCGACACCGTTGTCAGCATAGCGGCGCTATGTCTTGCACTTAATCTTTCACCAATCGTAACTGCAACGCTTGCTAATCTTGCCGGCGGACTGGTATGTGAATATGTAGGGGTTGTGCCGATCAATAAAAAACAATTACTGCAAGAAGCGCTCAATACAGGAATAGCAAAATAGCAGCAGGAATGTTACCTTTGAGCCACTATATGGCCATAGTAGTAACTCCATACAAAAATAATTCATCAAAAAAAGAACAGGTAGCCGCTATGTTCAACAACATAGCCTCCCGGTACGATTTTTTAAATTTACTTTTGTCATTTGGCATTCACAACCTGTGGCGAAAAAAAGCGATCCGCTTACTCCGAAACGAGAATCCCAAAACCATACTTGATATTGCCACCGGAACCGCCGATCTCGCGATCGAAGCACTTAAGCTAAACCCGGAAAAGGTAACGGGTATCGATATTTCGGAAGGAATGTTAAAATCAGGGCAGGAAAAGATCAACAAACGCGGACTTAATAAAAAAATACAACTCTTTTTGGGTGATTCCGAAAATCTGCTGTTCGAAACTGCAAGCTTTGACGCAGTTACCGTCGCTTTTGGCGTTCGCAATTTTGAAAACCTGGAAAAAAGTTTGAAAAATATATTTAACGTACTTAAACCGGGCGGAACACTGGTTGTGCTTGAATTTTCAAAGCCAACTAATTTTCTTGTGAGGCATCTCTACAACTTTTATTTCAACAGGGTTACACCCTTTGTAGGGCGCCTTTTTTCAAAAGATACATCGGCCTATTCATATTTGCCCGAATCTGTAAAGGCTTTCCCATGTGATGAAGATTTTATCAATATTCTGAAACAAAACGGCTTTTCAAGCACTGCAAGACATAGCCTGGCCTTTAATATTGCTAATATTTACACCGGAAAAAAATAAAAGATCAATTTGACCGTTAGGGAACAAGGAAAATGCAGATCAATAAACTAAACATAAAATGGAGTAATTTGTCGCATTTCGAAAAAGTCCGAAGCCGGAAGTCCGAAACCGGAAGTCTTCTAGTTCCCTACTTCCTGCTCCCGATTAGCCGTATAATAAAAAAATTTTTCTTTGTCATTTGCTTTTTGAATTGCATTAACTGCTTCGGGCAACATCCGAAAATTCAAAACCTGCCCAAATACGAATTTGAAGCTTTACACTTCGGCTTTACACTTGGCGTTAACAAGACCAATTTCATTATCACCCCAAGAACTCTCTCCGATTCTATACTTGTGGTTGAATCATCACCTCAAAATGGTTTTAATCTCGGTATTGTATCCGAACTGGCTGTCCATCGTTATTTAACCGTTCGCTTTGTACCAAACATTTCATTTGCGCAACGCAATCTTGATTTTACGATCGCGACTCAAAAGGGCATCGGTGTATTCACAAAAAAAGTTGAATCAACCTTCCTGGATTTTCCCATTGACATAAAACTCCGTTCGGCCAGGATGAATAACTTTTCGGCGTATGTTTTGGCCGGGATAAAATATACAACAGATGTAGCTTCACAAAAAAATGTGGATAATACAAGTCTTGAAATTACACAGCAGGTTGTAAAGCTCGACAGAAACGATATTGGTTACGAAATGGGAGCCGGTGTGGAATTTTATCTGCCCTATTTTAAATTCGCTATTGAGGGCAAGCTTTCATTAGGTTTCAAAAATCTGCTGGTGAATGACAACACCATTTTTGCCAACGCGATCGACCGCTTGTATTCTAAAATGTTTCTCATATCCTTTACCTTTGAAGGGTAATGCCACTTGTATCTGTAATAGTCCAATGCTCCGCCTCGGGCGGATGTTGGCCATTAACAGCTACTATTGTGGCAAATGCAACCATTTCGTTTGGACCCATACCAATTAAAATATAATTTAGAGATTATACTGAATTAGATTATTATATGTATTATTTAAAAAATCATTTGGGAAAAATTTAGAGCTTTCGTGCTTTGGTGGCCAAAGTCAAATTGCCACTAAAGCACAAAAACACTAAAACCCACGAAAAAGCTTATTTGATATAAACTCCAAATTATATTTATAATTAGTATAATGAAGCAGGAAATCAATATCGCAGTAAGTCCGGAAGAAGCTGCCAGCGAAATGGCTACAAAAACGGCTGCCGCTAAAAATATTGGAATCGATCCTGATAAAATAAGTTTTATTAAATTTTTGAAACGATCGATTGATGCGCGTTCCAGGGCTATCAAAGTACATTTAAAACTTATTGTTTATACACAAGCGGAAATACCTGAAACAGAACATCAACTGCCGAAAATTCACGATGTATCGCACAAGCCACCGGTTCTCATCATCGGCACCGGCCCTGCAGGATTATTCGCAGCGCTGCGCCTGATCGAACTTGGATTAAAACCCGTACTGCTTGAACGCGGTAAAGATGTAAGAAGCCGCAGACGTGATCTGGCTGTACTTAATAAAGAACATATCGTAAACCCTGAATCGAACTATTGTTTTGGAGAAGGCGGGGCGGGAACGTACTCGGATGGAAAGTTATATACACGTTCGACCAAGCGGGGCGATGTTCAAAAAATACTCAACATATTTGTGGCATACGGTGCAAGTGAAGATATCCTGATCGATGCGCACCCGCATATCGGCACCAATAAACTTCCTGGCATTATTGTAAATATCCGTGAATCGATTATAAATGCAGGAGGAGAAATTCATTTCAATACAAAAGTAACTGACCTCATAATTAAAGACGATCGAATTAAAGGAGTAATCTGTAATGACAAGGAATTTTTTGCGAATTCGGTGATCTTAGCAACAGGTCACTCTTCAAGGGATATTTTTGAATTATTGCACAAAAAAAATATTGCCATTGAAGCAAAACCATTCGCAATGGGTGTACGCATTGAACATCAACAAACATTGATCGATTCGATCCTTTACCACAATCCAAACCGGGGTCCTTATTTACCACCAGCCGCTTACAGTTTAGTTCACCAGGTGAACGGGCGGGGCGTATTCTCCTTTTGCATGTGCCCGGGCGGTATCATTGCGCCGTGCGCAACAGCTCCGGGAGAAATTGTAACGAATGGATGGTCGCCTTCAAAACGGAATAACCCCTACTCCAACTCAGGCATTGTTATTGCAGTTGATCTTATTGATCTGAAAAAATATTCTGAGCACGGTGTGTTTGCGGGATTACGTTATCAACAGGACCTTGAACGCATGGCTTTTATTGCCGGAGGCAAAACACAAACAGCACCAGCACAGCGCATGATCGATTTCAGTACAAATAAATTATCGAAAGATCTTCCTGCCGTTTCTTACCAACCCGGAATTATATCCGCTCCGCTGCATGAGCTATTGCCTGAAGCCATCAGTCAACGCTTGCAGACCGCGTTCAAAGAATTCGGAAAAAAACTTAAGGGTTATTATACAAATGATGCCGTAATTGTTGGTGTTGAATCACGCACCTCCTCTCCTGTGCGCATACCACGTGATGTTGAAACGCTTGAACATATTCAAATCAAAGGATTATACCCCTGTGGTGAAGGAGCAGGTTATGCAGGCGGAATTGTGAGTGCGGCAATTGATGGGCAGAAATGCGCGGAGGCGGTTTTACTCCAACTCTCCTTCTGATAATAGAAAAATAATTAATACACTTGTAATAAATCATCCAAGATATTATTAGAAAGTTTTAGAAACTGTTTAAAATTTATTCAATAATATTTTTATAGCTGCAAAATGAATCATTGCCTCACTTGTTTCAAGCAAATATTCAAAATCTTTACTCAATCTTCGTTGGTTTTCAAACCAAGAAAAAGTTCTTTCAATAAT
>JACPDY010000121.1 GCA_016183775.1 Bacteroidota bacterium | reverse complement strand
TTGTTACAACCTGTTTGAATTTTATTTCTTGCATTACGTTTCATGTTTTGCACGAAGTTAAATATTCATCCTCGGTTGGTGTGCTTCATTCTAGCTCATGACCATTTCATGTGTATGTATTTTTAGCTTTTAAAGGTCACATGCCTGCCTGTCGGCAGACAGGGAATACGCCATATTCATTTTGGTTGGTATGCCAAAAGGTATATGGCTATTTCATGTGAAAATAAATTTAAGTTTTTATGGACACATGGAACTCCATGTTCTCAAAATACTGAAGGATGGCATTTTCATGCCCCTTTTGTGTTTTAATTTTTGCAAACATGTTCGTTTCATCTGGTTCGTAATTAATTGGGATAAAAGTAGAAAAAAATGTGGAAAGTAGTATGCTTACATATAGACATGATGTACTATAAAAATCCCTCCTTACAAAGGTTGCAAAGTTCGCAAATCTGTTTGCCGGCCAGGCAGGGAAAAAACAAGCAATTCCTCTCATTTGAAGTCTTTGCGGTTTTGCCGTCTTTATTTTTTGGGTATTTCGGATAGATTCTATGATTATTTTTGTGTTCGTTCAAATTATGTAGGTTTGTAATAAATATTCTATAAAATATGAAGGAAGATTTAAGTGAACAGGAAGTTCTGAGAAGAAATAAGCTTGACGAAATTATAAAGCTGGGGGTTAATGCCTATCCGGCCGAGTTATTTGAAGTGAATGTGTCTGCCCGGGACATTCTTGAAAATTATGAACGCAATAAAACGGATTATAAAAATGTAAGTATTGCAGGTCGCATCATGAGCGTGCGTGATATGGGTAAAGCATGCTTTGTGAGCCTGCAGGATTCATCAGACCGTATACAGCTCTATGTCCGCCGTGATGATATTTGCCCGGGAGAAGATAAATCAGTTTACGACACCTTATTTAAGAAACTGCTTGATATTGGTGATTTTATAGGTGTTTCCGGTTTTGTATTTACTACTAAAACAGGTGAAATATCTATTCATGCTACTTCGCTTAAATTATTAAGTAAAGCATTAAAACCTTTGCCCATAGTTAAAACGGATGCCGAAGGGAAGGCGCATGATGTGGTAACTGATCCCGAATTTCGCTACCGTCAGCGCTATGCCGATCTGGTGGTTAACCCCGCAGTTAAGGAGGTGTTCATTAAACGTTCGCAAATAACCAATAGTTTACGGAACACATTTAATTCTAAAGGCTATCTGGAAGTTGAAACGCCTATTCTGCAACCCATTCCGGGGGGAGCTGCCGCAAGGCCGTTTACAACGCATCACAATACCCTTGATGCTACATTATATCTGCGAATTGCGAATGAGCTTTATCTGAAACGTCTTATTGTGGGCGGCTTTGACGGCGTATATGAATTTGCAAAGGATTTTCGCAATGAGGGGATGGATCGTACACACAATCCTGAATTTACTGTATTGGAAATATATGTAGCCTATAAGGATTATAACTGGATGATGGAATTTACGGAAGAAATGATCGAAAAAGTGGCCCTTGATATTTATGGGGATACTAAAGTGCAGGTTGGAGATAAGGTGATCGATTTCCAGCGTCCGTTCAAGCGGATTTCCATGTATGATGCTATTAAGGAATATGCCGGTGTTGATATAAGCGGAATGGATGAAGATGCTTTAAAAAAGGTTTGTAAAGATCTTGGTATACATGCGGAGGCGAAAATGGGCAAAGGAAAGCTGGTGGATGAGATTTTTGGGGCAAAGTGTGAGCACAACTTCGTTCAGCCCACTTTTATAATTGACTACCCAGTTGAAATGTCTCCCTTGTGCAAACGCCATCGCAGCAAAGAAGGATTGGTTGAACGATTTGAGTTGATGGTGAACGGTAAAGAATTGGCGAATGCATATTCTGAGCTGAACGATCCACTGGACCAGCGCGCGCGGTTTGAAGATCAGTTAAGTTTGTCGCAAAAAGGTGATGATGAAGCGATGTTCATTGACCATGATTTTTTGCGGGCGCTTGAATATGGCATGCCTCCTACAGCAGGTATGGGTATTGGCATTGACAGGTTAGCAATGATCATGACGAATTCACATTCCATACAGGATGTACTTTTGTTTCCTCAAATGAAACCGGAAGTTATAAAAAAACCAGAAGTCGTTTTAACAGCGGAGGAAGTTAAAATTTTGAGTGAATTAAAGATACAGAACCAGGCAACGCTTACCAGTCTGAGTGAGAAAGTGGGTATTTCAAAAAATCAATTGCAGAAATTAATGAATGCATTGGAAGAAAGGAAAATGGTTAAAAGAGAAGGACCGGTTTATCAGTCAATCAATTAAAAAAATACAGGGTTGAGTCTTAAAATAGCGGTAATAGGTGGAGGAAGCTGGGCCACAGCCCTTGTAAAAATATTGTGCAACAATGTTGAGCAGCTGCATTGGTGTGTGCGAAGTGCGGAAACCGTTAACTATGTTAACAAGTATCACCACAATCCGAATTATCTGAGTTCTGTTGAACTGGATATGAGTAAAATTACAGTAAGCGGCGATCTGAAAAAAGTTGTAGCCGCGGTCGACATCCTTATTATGGCTATTCCCGCCGCATTTTTGAAGGAATCTATTGTTTCGCTGTCACCCGACGATTTAAAGTATAAAACAATTTTTTCGGCCATTAAAGGCATTGTGCCGGAAGACAATTTAATTGTGGGTGAATTTTTTAATCAGAAATACAATATTCCATTCCCGCAAATAGGTGTTATTACAGGTCCTTGCCATGCTGAGGAAGTTGCCCTCGAAAAATTGTCATATTTAACTATTGCTTCACAAAGCCCTGAAATTGCCGGTTTTGTGGCATCTCAACTGGCTTGCCGGTATATTAAAACCTCCGTATCCGATGATATTTACGGAACAGAATATTCGTCCGTTTTGAAGAATGTGGTGGCTATTGCAGCCGGAATTTGTCATGGCTTAGGCTATGGCGATAATTTTCAGTCAGTGTTGGTTTCAAATGCCATACAGGAAATAAAGCGTTTTGTTGATGCGGTGCATCCGATCGACCGGGATATAAAAAGTTCGGCATACTTAGGCGATCTGCTTGTTACAGCCTATTCGCAATTTAGCCGCAACCGTACGTTTGGAGGAATGATTGGGAAAGGATATTCAGTAAAGGCGGCACAGTTGGAAATGAATATGATAGCGGAAGGGTATTATGCTGTTAAGTGTGTGAAAGAGATCAACAAAACGTATAATGTGGAGATGCCGATTGTTGATGCCGTGTATCACATACTGTATGAAAAAATTTCTCCTGCTATTGAAATCAAGTTGTTAACGGATAAGTTATCCTGAAGAAACCTTATTTGCTTAACATCTAATTAAGATGTAAATTTGCCCTGGTTCTTTAAAAGAAAGATTCCGCTGTAGCGGGATTAGTTCGATGAGTCATATCACAGATGTGATTCTCACTAATTTATCAAGAAAGGTGGAGGGATGCGCCCTGTGAAACCTTGGCAACCCTTATAGAAATGTTGGAATGAAAAATTAAAAATTAAGAATGCAAAGGAGTTTAATTTTTAATTCATCATTTTTAATTCTTCATTTTAAAAGAAGGTGCCAATTCGAATCCTATTTTTAGGAATAGATAAGTCAGAGAAATTTTGAAAATGATAATCAAAATAGCATATCTCTCTTGACAGGCGCAGGAGAGATTTTTTTTTGACCTCATCCCTGCCTTCGCCGAAACGAAACTTCGGCTTCGTGCAGGCAGGCCGGCCTTCTCCGAATCTGCCCTGCGCGCAGCGGAAGGAGGAGAGGGAAACGAAAGAGAAATGAAATCAGATAATTAATAAAAAATAAAATAAATCCAGATCCTCTCCTTTGGAGAGGCGGGGGTGACGCTCATGGCAGACACGCTAAAAAGATTTTCGAACAGGGTTGAGAACTATGTGAAGTATCGCCCTGGTTATCCTTCAGAAATGTTTTCTTTTCTGATCAAACAGAAGGTTCTGAAGAGCGATTCTGTTATAGCCGATATCGGTTCCGGGACCGGCATATCTGCCAAGTTGTTTCTTGATAATGGCAATGTTGTTTATGGCATTGAGCCTAACAAAGAAATGAGGGAAGCGGCTGAACGCATCCTGGGCGGCAATAAGAATTTTAAAAGTATTAATGGAAAGGCAGAGGCCACGACACTTAAAAATAAAAGTGTTGATATAGTTATTGCGGCCCAGGCATTTCATTGGTTTGATGGGGAGTTGTTTAAAAAGGAGGTTGTACGGCTGCTTAAACCAAACGGGCATATTGTTTTGATCTGGAACGACCGGCTGATCGATGAATCAGAATTTTTAATTGAATACGAAAACCTGTTGCATAATTTTTCTGTCGATTATGCGGAAGTAAACCATAAAAACATTACTAACAAGGAGATCAGGAATTATATATTGTCAATGATCGACAACAAAAGTTTTAATGAATCTACTTTTAAAAATTTTCAGGAATTTGATTACGAAGGGCTGAAAGGTCGTTTGTTATCATCCTCGTATGTACCTACTGAAGAGCATCCTAAGTATAACGAAATGATAATAGAATTAAAAAGGATATTCGACACATTCAGCAAAGATGGGATGGTAAGATTCGAATATAATACCAATTTATATTACGGACAATTAAAGTAAATCTTCAGATCCTTTTTTCTGCCTGTCTGCCGGCGGGCGTAAACAGGATTTGAAGTGAGGTGTTATGGCTGACATACGTAAAGAACTTGAAAAACGGATTTTAGTAATTGATGGTGCTATGGGCACCATGATCCAGCAATATAAGCTGGAAGAAAAAGATTACCGCGGAGAACGATTTAAAGATTGGCAGAGTGACCTCAAGGGAAATAATGACCTTCTTTCTATTACACAGCCGCACATCATCAAAACGATTCATAAAGAATACCTGAAAGCAGGCGCTGATATTATTGAAACCAATACATTCAACGCACAAAAAATTTCATTGGCCGACTATCACATGGAAACTTTGGCCTATGAACTTAATTTGGCGTCTGCGAAAACTGCAAAGGACGCGGTTAGGGAATTTGAACTTGAAACCCGGAACCCGGAACCCAGAACCCATTTTGTAGCCGGGGCTGTCGGCCCGACCAACCGTACACTTTCACTTTCGCCGAATGTAAATGATCCTGGCTATCGTGCTGTTACATGGGACCAGGTCGTTGATGCATATGCCGAACAAATACGCGGATTGGTTGATGGTGGGGTAGATGTTATTTTAATTGAAACGGTTTTTGATACCCTCAATGCGAAAGCTGCGCTTTTTGCCGCGCAACAGGTGTTTGATGAAAAAGGAAAAGTGTTGCCAATTATGGTTTCCGGTACCATTACAGATGCCAGCGGACGTACACTTTCCGGGCAAACTGTTGAAGCATTTTTGAACTCGATCAGCCATGTTAATTTATTGAGTATTGGTCTGAACTGTGCACTGGGCGCTAAAGAGATGAGACCTTACCTTGAGGAGCTTTCAGAAAAGGCGCCATTCTATATCAGCGCATATCCAAATGCGGGTTTGCCCAATCAATTTGGTGAATATGATGAAACTCCACATGATATGGGCCACCAGGTGCATGATTTTTTGGCCAGCGGTTTTATAAATATAGTTGGAGGATGTTGCGGTACCACTCCTGATCATATCAGGCATATCGCCGAAGATGTCCGAAACACCAAGCCGCGTAAAATCCCTAAAGTCGAACCTTATTTACGTTTAAGCGGCCTTGAACCTGTTACGCTAAGACCTGAATCAAATTTTATGAATGTGGGGGAACGTACCAACGTTACCGGTTCGCGTAAATTTTTAAAACTCATCAAGGACAATATGTATGATGAGGCACTTGCTATAGCACGTGATCAGGTAGAAGGTGGGGCACAGGTGATAGACATTAACATGGATGAAGGCATGTTGGATGCTGAAATGGCCATGACTAAATTTCTGAATCTTATTGCGTCAGAACCCGACATTTCGAAAGTTCCGATTATGATCGATTCGTCCAAATTTCACGCGATCGAGGCTGGTTTGAAGTGTATACAGGGGAAAGGCATCGTAAACTCCATTTCGCTTAAAGAAGGAGAAAAGACATTTATTGAACAGGCAAATAAAGTGAAGCGTTATGGCGCTGCTGTTATTGTTATGGCTTTTGATGAAAAGGGACAGGCTGATACATTGGACAGAAGAAAGGAAATTTGCGGACGTGCATATAAAATATTGGTAGAGCAGGTGAAATTCCAGCCGCAGGATATTATTTTCGACCCCAATATTTTTCCTGTTGCTACAGGCATGGATGAGCACCGGAAAAATGCCATCGACTTTTTTGAGTCAACCAAATGGATCAAACAAAATTTGCCATTGGCAAAAGTGAGTGGCGGTGTAAGTAATGTGTCTTTCTCTTTCCGTGGGAACGACCACGTACGTGAAGCTATTCACGGAGCCTTCCTGTATCACGCGGTAAAAGCCGGTATGGATATGGGCATAGTAAATCCTGGTCAGTTACAGGTGTATGATGATATTCCGAAGGATCTGTTGGCATTAGTGGAAGATGTGTTGTTCGACAAGAACGATGATGCGACTGAACGGTTGATCACACATGCTGAACAATTGAAAGGTGTGGGAAAGCAAAAGCAGGAGAAGGATGAGGAATGGAGAAAAGGCACAGTTGATGAGCGGTTGAGCCATGCATTGGTAAAGGGCATCATAGAGTACATAGATGTGGACGTAGAAGAGGCGCGCCAAAGATCTACGCGAACATTAGATGTCATAGAGGGTCCGTTAATGGCCGGAATGAATGTAGTAGGCGACCTGTTTGGAAGCGGCAAGATGTTTTTGCCCCAGGTGGTGAAGAGTGCGCGTGTAATGAAGAAGGGTGTTGCGTATCTATTGCCTTTCATGGAAGAGGAAAAAAAGAAAAGCGGTTCTAAACAAAAAACTGCGGGTAAGATATTAATGGCTACTGTAAAAGGTGATGTACATGATATCGGAAAAAATATTGTCGGCGTTGTATTGGCATGTAATAATTATGAGATCATTGATCTGGGGGTGATGGTGTCATGTGATAAAATATTAGCTGCTGCCAAAAAAGAAAATGTAGATATTATAGGTTTGAGTGGCTTGATAACACCGTCACTTGATGAGATGGTGCATGTGGCGAAGGAGATGGAGCGTGAAGGTTTCTCGATCCCGCTTTTGATAGGAGGCGCAACAACTTCCAAAGTGCATACTGCTGTGAAGATCGCGCCTCATTATAAACACCCTGTTGTGCATGTGAATGATGCCTCAAAATCTGTTCCTGTTGCCAGCAGCCTGATCTCACAGGAGCTTCGTGGAGAGTTTATGAAAGGTGTGGAGATGGATTACGTTCGTGTGCGTGAGCAGAATAAAAATGCACAGTCGCAGAATAAATTCATTTCATTGCAGGAGGCCCGTAAAAATAAATTTAAAACCGATTGGGATAAGATCACTATCACCAGGCCTTCGTTCATCGGCAATAAAGTTTTCGATAATTATTCTTTAGCTGAAATAGCTGAATATATTGATTGGACACCCTTTTTCCACAGTTGGGAAATGAAAGGCAGCTATCCGAAAATTTTCAACGATCCGGAAAGAGGGGTTGAAGCAAAGAAATTATTTGATGATGCACATGCTATGTTGAAAAAAGTAATTGCTGAGAAGTGGTTAACAGCGAAAGCAGTTATCGGTTTATATCCGGCAAGCGTAATCGGAGATGATGATATTGAAGTTTATGACCCCTCTCCGGCTCTCCCCAAAGGGGAGAGAGAAGTGTTGTGTACATTTCATTCGATTCGTCAGCAAACCAAAAAGCCTGAAGGCCAGGCCAACTTAGCGCTTGCAGATTTTATAAAACCCCGGCAAGTTATCCCCCAGGGCGAGGATTTAGGAGAGGCCAGGCTTGATTACATCGGAGCCTTTGCGGTAACTACCGGTATTGGCATTGACAAATGGGTGGAGAAATTTGAAAAGGACCACGATGATTACAGTGCTATTATGCTCAAAGCATTGGCAGATCGTTTGGCTGAAGCATTCACGGAATTGCTGCATGCAAAAGTCCGCAGGGAATATTGGGGTTATGCTAAAAATGAAACATTGACTAATGAGCAGTTAATTAAAGAAGAATATACTGGTATACGCCCGGCTCCCGGATATCCGGCCCAACCCGATCATACAGAAAAACCAGCCTTGTTTAAATTGCTTGAAGTAGAGAAAAATACCGGCATTCGTTTAACGGATAGCATGGCCATGTTTCCAACAGCTGCAGTAAGTGGATTGTATTTTGCACATCCTCAATCGCAATACTTTGGTGTTGGAAAAATTACCAAAGAACAAGTGGAAGATTATGCCAGGCGTAAAGGAATGAGTATCCAGGAGACCGAAAGATGGCTTGGACCGGTATTGTCCTATTAAAGAATAAAAAATCACCTCACTGAGATCCCATAAGGATAAACTCCAACCTCCGATTTTTTTCCAGGAATCAATTCAAGTGTATTGAGATCAATAAAAGTTATATTCCCATTTCTCCCGCTACATCCTGAACCATGTGCATGATGTGGAGCGGGGCCGCTTGCGCTTATATTACTATTTATTACCGCCACCACTTTCATTCCTTCGTCCACAGCAAGTCCGGTGGGTTGATACCCGGAGTATAAATTTTTCACAATAGAATTGGAAGAATAATTAATAACAATTATCGATCCTCTTTCTCCAGGGAAAGAAATCGAGTCATCGGTGCAAGAAACGAACAGGTTATTCGTAGAGTGAGAAAAGTTAAGAAATGCTGGCGGTGAAACTAAATTAATAATCTTTACTAAAGAATCTTTTTGCATATTGATTACCCGTATTTCGTTAGATTTTCGACAGCATATGTAGCAATTATTTCCACTGGGATCTACCGAAAGATCAAATGGATCAATGCTTGACTGATGTTGCACAATTGAAGTTCCATCAATTGGCATTTCATGAATTACTGGTGACAGAGGATTAGTAATGTCAATTTTGTAGATATAGTTTCCATTATCGACGCCAACGTATATAGTGTTCAAGCTTTCATTCAATGCAATTCCTCTGGGATAAATAAAATTATTGCCGAATGTATATGTTGCCAGTACTTTCATTTGTTCGAGGTCTACGTATGCAATTTTGCCAGGGTTGCTATTGTCAACAAAATAACCATACTTTGAATCAGCTGTTATTTGGAAAGATACCCAGGAACCAGTACCCAAAAACACCTGACCTGCATAGCTGTCGTTGTTCGCGTTATATTTTTGAATAATTCCATTTTGGGAAAGGAAACTCACATACCAGTATTTTTTATTTGGAGCAACTTTTAAACATACAGGAAATTCCGTGGAAGCGCTATTGCCGACATTTACATACCTCATCTGTAGTAATGTGTTGGCATCAAAAACTGTAACAACATCGCAGAGTTGATTAGTCACATATATTTTATTTCTGTTGGGGTTGTCGCTAAATTTTACATTTCCTTTTCTGTCAGGAGCTCCGGATGCTATCCAGTCCCTTAGTATACTATATTCACTTCTTGTTAATGGAGTCTGGTTTAAAGGCATTGTGGGAAGTAGTGCTGTTCCAAGATCCGTATACGTATTTGTGAAATAACAAAATGTACTAAGATCAGGTCGGAAAGGGATAACTATTGCCCCTACATTTCCTCCTTCAAATAATTGATTCCATGTAGATAGTGAAATCCCTGCAGCACCGTATTTACTTGTTTGGTTGTGGCAGCCAGAGTTCGTGCACTTATTAATAATTAAATTGGCAATCGGGTCTGGGTATCCCGTATTGGAATAATCAAGATCAGCCTTGTCTTTCGCACACGACATAAGAAAGAACGAAAAAAATAAAATTAGCCAGCAATACCCGAATTTTGAAGACATCCTTCAATAATTTCATTGTGATTTATACCTCGTCGAAATGAGTTTGCGGAAAGCAAACTGGTCCACGAAGCTTGTATCCCCGGGTCCGATTTCGATTGCATCAGCAAGCGCGATAAAATCAGTTTATTCAAGAGAGAGATTCTTAATTGACATGAATCAACTTTTGAGTCATCATTTTGTCTCCGACCACTATTCTCACAAAATATATATTACTTCCTTTCGGTAAATAATCATTATCAATAGTTAATGTATGGGTCCCTTCACTTTGCATTTCACTACCTCCGATAGTTGCCTTTTCTCCAAGTACATTATAAACTTCAATCAAAACATTTGATGGTTCAGATAGTGAATAGCTTAAAGTTGAAGATGATGTAAATGGATTTGGGAAAATCTTCCCGTTTATTGATGAAAAGTCAAACTCATTAATCCCGGTTGTGGCTGCAGCAATTTTAACAGTATAATCTTCCATTTCACCATGATATCCGAGAGGGTCTGCGGGGTTGTCGCAAGCTGTTGGAATTGTATGACCACCTCCTGTACCCATTTTTGCAGTAGCCCTAAGGCGTGTTGAACCAAGAGTTGCTGTTAATGGAACTGTAAAAGTTTTTGTAAAAACTCCTGGTGTTTGTTCATCTGCGGAAATTACAGTTTCATTTGCATCATCCAAAACCGAATTTTGATTATAATCTATCCATACCCTTATATTGTTTTTGACGGTCGGAAAAACTACTGCGTCTTTACTATGAGTAATATTTACTGTATAGGTTTTCCCCCTAACAAGTGTTGTAGACAAGCCGGTATTTACTACAACTTTACTTGTGTTTTCCACACCGAGAGAGGTGCGACTTATGGAATCAAGTGTAAATTTTGTTATTCCGGGTTGATTTGTGCTATATGCAGTTCGGCCAGGCAAGCTGCAATATTGAGCCTGCATTACAGATACCATACTTATTGTGCTTATAGAAATTACTTTGATAAATGTCTTCATCTGTATATAATTTAGTTAAGCATTGATATTCAATTTTTTAAGAACAGGTTAAGAGCGTAAATTTTCATCTTCGTACTCCCACACACAATTGCTTGTATGTTTGGTAACAACGG
>JACPDY010000120.1 GCA_016183775.1 Bacteroidota bacterium | reverse complement strand
GTGGGGAATATGCATTACCATTGGTAATATACGCACAAACATTTCCTTTCATAGTAGAGCTCCCTCCGGAAACGGCGATAAGATACGTTGCTCCATTGGTTGTATTGATATCAATTACATGCGGCATATTGTCATCCGCGTAAGAGCCGCAATCTTTTGCAGTCATTGTCGCGCCACAGGTTTGATTTTCAAAAACAGTGACAGAAGAAATTTTATCCTGGCCATAAAGCTTAAAGCGGATCTTGTTTCCGTCGCCGGTGAAAGAATACCATTTGGCATAAGATTCGGTATTCAAACCGCAGGCCGACCCGCCAACGGTAGTTATAGGCGTGGTATTGTTTTTTAATTTTGTTATTAAACCATTAAAACTCTCTGAGTTACATTGGGTATCATCCGTTCCGATCGTAAGGGGGCTTGGGGAAGAGCATTGGTTTTGGGCAATCGCCCGGTTAGTAATTAAAAAAACAACGCATACAGCAACCACACCACTAATTCCGGTAAAATATTTTTTCATTTTCATTATTCTGTTTAAATGTTGTTTAATTTATTTTTTTTAATTCATTTGAAATATAAGTTAATGTTCCTGAAATTTTATTCGCCATATCAGTAACAGCCACACGGTCAAATACCCTATAGGTTTTCAATTTGTTGATATTTTCATTTAAGTAGAACAGTTCTGACTTGGCTTCCAGAAGAGCGTTATTCCAGCCATTCAGCTTTTTGCTGTCAATGGTTTTGTTCGCGTTTTCAGGCTTTTGTGATTCTGCGATCATGTCACTGATAAATTTTTCGGCTTTTGCGGTCTGGTTTATCGCTTGAATTTCGCTTTCGGAAAATTTACTGCAAATGGAATACACCTGTTCAAGGTCAGAAGCCCGTGATAAACCGGAAGCAACAGCGCTGAGCGAGCTTATACTTTCATTAATAGTCAATACCTGTTGATTCAATTCGGCAAAAGCTGTCTCCCCATTGTTGTTCGCGACTTGCCCGATTGCATCAAATGAAAACAGAGTTATCACAGTAATAATTGTTCCACAAACAGTGTTTGTCATCCTCATTTTAGTATAGTTTTAATAATTAAATTGTAGTGTATTGTGGGTTTTATTTTTAAAGGCATGAGTAATTTGTGGTACCTGTTTTGAACCACAAGCAGGTCTTGGTCAAAGAATATAAAATAGGGGGTAGAAAGAATTGCCAATAACAATAAATTAAAGTTCATTATAGTATATTCTGTGGTGTTCTTTCCGGAGAATTTTCAATTAGTTTTAAGCCGAACGAAAATACAATCTGATACTTAACATCAAAAACCACATTAATTTCAAAATTTACATTCATTCAATATTTTTTCAATAATTAAGTACATAACCAGATGTCTGCTTTTATGAAATTTGTTCCTAATTTTTGCGAAAATCAAACATTTAAGCTTTTTAGATAACAATGGTTCAATTGTCAGATTAAAATATATTGACACATAATTAGTAAGCTTATATATCAAAATTTTGTTTCAAAAGAATCGGGTATAAACAGGTAGCTATCGAAAAGTATTTAACAACAGGGCAGAGCTTGTTCACAATATCTTCTATTTTTGGTAATAAGCGGAAAATCACTGCTGATTTTTTTGGAATGAAACCTGCAATTAACTATTTATTAATTATCACTTTATGCTTTTGTATATTGAAAGGGCTCTCACAGGAAGAGCTTGGCTTTGTGAATAGTAATTACGCCGGTGTTAATTCCCTGTTTATTAATCCATCATCGAATATCGATTCCAAAATATTTATCGATGTTCATTTTATAGGTGCTGATGCATTCGTCCATAACAATTTAGCTTACTCGCCCAAACCTGATTATTCACCCCTTACGGGAAATTTCCCTACCCTGTTGATTAATGAAAAGGAACAGAATAAGCGTGGGTTTGCAAAACTCGATTTAATCGGACCTTCGGCTGCAGTTTCCTGGGACAGGCATTCATTCGGACTGTTTACACGGTTCCGGACGTACATGGATGCGAGAATGACCAGGTCATTATTCACACTTGCAATTAAAAAATTTGACTATAATTCTTTCATCGGAAAAAGTTTTAATGAGAAGGCAAGTGCAAACACCATTTCGTGGTTTGAAACAGGTTTGTCATATGGATATATGTTCAAGTATTCAGGTGATGAAACAATAGACATTGGTATAAATGTAAAACGGCTGATCGGCTACAATTCATCTTCAATCACATTAAGTCAATTTGATTTTGTTTACAACAATAAGAAGGATCTGTTTGTTAATGAAATGAACGGAGGCTACCGGTTCGTTGAACCGGCCTGGGGTGTAGGCAAAGGGTGGGGCGTTGACCTCGGAGTGAATTACCAGAAGAAACTGGAGGGTATAACCGATTACCGGCCGAATACGATAGCCGGAGGTTGTAAGCATATTGATTATAAATTCAAAATTGGCTTATCGTTTCTGGACATTGGCGCTTTTAAGGTAAAAAAGAATGCGTTGTTACAGGAATTCAGTTACGATGCGCAGCCATTTAAATTTGATAGTTCTAAGACGAAAACGTTTACTGATATAGATAGGCTGATAAAAACCAATCTAACCAATAATAATATTCAACAAACTACAGGAACAAGTTATTGGGCCTTGCTGCCATTCGCGCTTAGCGCGCAGTTTGATTATAATTTTGAGAATAATTTTTATTTGAATTTTACCACTGTGAATAGTATTAAAATAGCGTATCAGACCAAGCGGATTGATGTGATCGCTGTAACTCCCCGATATGAACGTAAGCGTTTTGAAATAGCCATTCCCGTTTCATTGGTTGATTACAGATACCCGCAGGTAGGATTAGCGTTCCGCTTTGGAAATTATTTTATAATTGGAAGTGATAGAATCGATTCGATTTTTGGAAAAATACGCGATGTGTATGGTGCCGATCTTTATTTTCACTTGAAGATGGCTTTTTTCAGAAAATGTAAAAGCGCTAAAAAGAGGTATAAGACCGGGCCAAGACCGAATTGTCCGGCATATAGTTGAGTTGTGTGGTAGGTGATCGGTAATCGGTGATCGGTGATCGGTGATCGGTAATCGGTAATCAGTGGAGGGTAATCAGAAGTGACTGACTAACATTGTAACTCAAAAACTCACTTTCCCAGTACTTTTTTAATATCCGGTTTAAAATAGTTGTTACTTTTCATGATCTTGCCATCCTCACGGAAGATGGGTTTGCCTTCTTCGTCCAGTTTCGACATATTGCTCCTGTGGATCTCGTCAAACACTTCCTCTATTTTATGGTGCAGACCATGCCGTAAGATGGTTCCAAAAATAATATATAGTTGATCGCCTAGTGCGTCGGCCACTTCCACCAGGTTGCCGCTTTTGCAGGCTTCCAGGTACTCATCATTTTCTTCCTTCAGCAGGTTGTACCGAAGCATGTATTCCTGTTCGCTTACATTCACTTCCGGGTTTTCACGATTTCCGATCAAAAATACTTCATGAAATTCTTTCACTTTGTGAACCTTCTCAATAAAAAGTTGTTTGTTTGACATGGGGAATTTTTATCAATGAAAAATTGGTTGTCGGTTGTTGGTTGTTAGTTGTTAGTTGTTAGTTGTTGGTTGTTGGTTGTTGGTTGTTGGTTGTTGGCATCACCGACAACTAACAACCAACAACCAATTCCTATTTCTTTTTAACTTTTTCTGCTTTATACTGAAGGTTAAGGCCATCAAGTACCTCGCGGGTAATGTCAAGGCTGTCATTTCCGAACAGTACACTTCCACCCGCATTGGTAAACGCGAGGATGAAGTTATAGTTTCCGTTCCGGTTATATTCCTTCAGAAACTTGTTTACTTTATCCTGGAGCAATAAATTTTTTTCGGCGGTCTCATTCGCGAGGTCTCCCAATTGTTTTTCCATTCCATCAAGTTCAGCTTTTCTTCTCATCATGTCTTCCTCAGCACTTTTTGCCTGATCGGAAGACAGAGCCCCGCTGCTCGCTTTCTGCTGCAATTCGGTATAATCGATCTGAAGTTTTTGCATCTTTTGCTTGTAGTTATTTTCCAACCGAGTTTGTTTGCCTTCTGCTTCTTTCCGCAGTTCCTTAACATATTCATAGTTGCTGAACAAGGTATCTGCATTTACATATACAATTTTGGAGGCTTTGATGTCTTTGGCCAAAACGGGTATGTGTATGGTCGTGGTATCCGTTGGTGTTGAGGTTGATCCAACCGGTTCGCCATTTTTATTTCCTGAAAAATGCAGGTAATACAGATAGCCGACAGCTGCGGCCAATATAAAATTGAGTACGATCGAAAAGTTTTTCACGATTTTAAATTTTAGTTGACGGCAAAGATAAAGCAATTATTGAAGCAGAAGTGTTCCCGGTTTGAATGTGGCATCAATAGAAACTAATTCACTTTAACTAATTTTTTTGTAATCCATTCCTGTCCGACACCGAGCGAATAATAATAAATTCCGGCAGGGAGTTTGTCAGTATTCATCGGAACAGAATGATGACCTGCGGGGTATTCTGCTGAGGCGATCTTTGTGATTTCTTTCCCGAGTTCATCATAAAGTGTTAAGCTGACTTTCGACTTGACTGGCAGTGTAAATGTTATTGTAGTTTGCCCCGACGCCGGGTTCGGATAATTTTTAAGTTCGTAATCCGTTGTTTTTGCTTCTATATCTTTTACAGTAACTATAGATTGTTTACTTGTAATGTTTGCTGAAAAAATACCATTTCCATGAGTGGCGACCACAACAAGGCCATCCGACAGGCGGGTATCTATCATGTCACAAACAAGGTTGCCTATAGTTGAAGCACCCTGTTGTACCCACACTGTAGATGTTCCTTTAAGGGTATCGGTAGAATATATACCCGTACTCGTAGCAACCAGGTAAACCGTTCCATCGCTCACAGGTAATATAGAGGCCCATCTGCATGAAGGCCCTGCTCCGGTTCCTGAAGAATTTGATTCGAGATTGCCGCCAACCTTTGTCCAGTTGATTCCACCATCAGCGGTGTAAAATAAACTGTATAAACCATAGTTGGAAAATACAACCATCACTTTATTCCCATCTGTAGGGTCAATAGCAATACAGCTGATATAACCTGCGCCCGGAAAGGAGTTTGTTCCTGAAACCCCTGTTACATCAATCGGAGTAGGAGTTCCCACATTCGCATTATCTATGCGGTAGAGCCTCCGTTTATCGCATCCGTAATAAACACGGTTAGCAGGTGTTTTACAAACGGCAACAGCTGTGATCTTAGAAAGAGCTGTGGGCACAGTATCCGGAAAGGCAACCCAGTTTGTGGTGATAGAATCCCAGTTGTTTACCATTGGGATACCAGACAGATCATCATTCCTCCATAATTGCTTGCCCCCGGCCAGGTACATAATATTATTGTTGTTAGGATCAATTACATAAGGGTTGATAAATTGATAACCTTTTCCGCCCAGAGGATCGATCCTGGCCCTTGATAATACATTTCCATTCGCGTCAAGATCAGCCTTCATCATTTTTCCGTTTTGAATGGATAGGTAATAAGCCGTTCGGCCATCGGCAATGGCGCAATATGAGCCATCCCCGCCGCGGGGCGTTACCCATGGCGTTAAAGGATTCGCATTATTGGTGAACCAGCTGCCATTGTCCTGAGCTCCGGCAACGATAATCTCATTACCACTTGTCGCATGATCAATCGCGCATGTATAAAACATGGAAGTTACATACCCGTTATTGAGGGAGGTCCATGAAACAGTATCTGCTGTATTGTCCGTCGTTTTAAAAACTCCTCCATCATTACCGTTCAGCATCTTATTTGGATCGGAGTTGTAAAATACAAGCTGATGTTGGTCGGGATGATGATTTTTGTACATGTTAACCACCGGTAATTTAGCTCCCAATTCGTAACCTCCGATATAAGTTGTATTGCTTGATGTAGAGAATCCGTCTGTTGATCGAAAAAGATTTGTGCCTCCGATAAATACAGTGTTAGGGTCGTTCGGTTTCACTTTTACAAGAAGGTCATATCCTCCCTGGGCATTAAATGTATTGAACGGACGTCCGGTGTTTGGAAGATTGGCCGATCTGTCTTCCCATATTCCACCACTTCCGCTTCCATCACCCGAAACATAAGTATATTTCCAAAGACTGTTCCATTCCGTTTGATGTTGAAAGTTTGTGTCAGGCATTCCGAAACCCGGAGTGGAGCCAAGAAAATAAATCTGGTTCTCATCCGATGGAGCATGGCCAATAACGATTCTGTTGTATTTGGTCGGAAAGCCGGCCGGGGTGATATTTGCAAATGTAACACCATCCTCTGATCTCCAGATACCTTTATCAGGACCCTGACTATCGAGTGTTGCATAAACAACACCTTTCTTTGGGGTTACCAGCACATCCGCGTAATAGGAATACGTTGAGCCTCCGCCTTTCACAATTGTCCAAGTTGTACCGCCGTCAATACTTTTATAAATGACCCCGATGGTTGCTGCGTAAACTATACTGTTAACTGTATCCGCCGGGTTGCAGGCAACATTCCACACCACATCAAAGAATTTTTCAAATGTATGAGGTGTATTTGAACTGGTCGATGTTAAAGGGTTCCATGTTATACCTCCATCAGTGGATTTGTAAAGTCCATTGCCAAGAAAGTAGGCTCCTCCCGATGAAGCAGAAGCGCCTGTTCCTTCACCTGATCCATAAT